>JAEUAC010000013.1 GCA_019695455.1 Methylorubrum extorquens
CGCCGACCTCCGGCTCGAGGGCCGGACGGTGCGCCTCGAGCGGCTCGACCCGTCCCGGCACGCGGCGGACCTCTGGGCCGCGATCGACGGCCCGGACCTCGCGGCGCAGTTCCTCTACCTGTTCCCGCCGCCGCCCCCGGACGAGGCGACGTTCCGGGCGCAGCTCGACGCCATGGCGGCCGCGACGGACCCGTTCGCGCTCGCGATCGTGGACCGGGCGACCGGCCGGGCGGTCGGCCACGCGACCTTCATGCGGATCGAGCCCGTCCACCGCGTCATCGAGGTCGGCAACATCCTGTTCTCGCCGGCCCTGCAGCGCTCGCCGGCCGCGACCGAGGCCATGGCCCTCATGGCCGGCTGGGCGTTCGAGGCCGGCGGCTACCGGCGCTACGAATGGAAGTGCAACGCCCTCAACGCGCCCTCCCGCCGGGCGGCGGCGCGCTACGGCTTCGCCTACGAGGGCACGTTCCGCGACCACATGATCGTCAAGGGCCGCTCCCGCGACACGGCGTGGTTCTCCATGCTGGCCTCCGAATGGCCGGCCCGCTCGCGCGCCTTCGCGCGCTGGCTCGACCCGGCGAACTTCGACGAGGCCGGCCGGCAGCGCGTCGCGCTCTCGACCCTGAACGCGCCGGCCCTGGCGGCCGGCGACGCCTCGCTCCGCCGGGCGGGTCCGGGCGACGTCGCGGCCTTCGACGCCACGCACCGGGCGGCCTTCGCCTGGAACCGCGCGATGCTCGGGCGCGAGCCGCTGCCCCTCCAGATCCCGCCGGAGGAGATCCTGTCGACCTACGAGGTCTGGCTCCTCGAGGACGCGGACGGCGTCGCCGGGACGCTCGCGATCGATCCCCGGGCCGACGACCTCGAGATCTGGAGCGTCGGCGTCCGGCCGGACCGGCAGGACGGCGGCGTCGGCCGGACGCTGCTCGGGGCCGCGGAGGCGCGCGCCCGCGCGCTCGGGCTCGACACGCTGCGGCTCTACACGGGCGCCGCCCTCACGAAGAACATCGACTGGTACGCCCGGCGGGGCTACGGGGTGGAGCGGACCGAGACATGGCCCGACGGGCGCGTCGTGGTCCACATGATCAAGCGCATCGACCGGTAAGGTCTGGGAGAGAACGACATGGCGGGACGGCTGCAGGGCAAGGTGGCCCTCGTGACGGCGGCGGGCCAGGGGATCGGCCGGGCCATCGCCGAGGCCTTCGTGAAGGAGGGCGCCACCGTGTGGGCGACCGACCTCGACACGGCGAAGCTCGAGGGGATCGGGGCCGCGCAGTCGCGCGCGCTGGACGCGCTCTCGACCGAGGCCGTGGACGCGCTGGCGAAGGAGATCGGCCGGATCGACATCCTGGTCAACGCGGCCGGCTACGTCCATCACGGCACCGTCTTCGAGACCACCGACCGCGACTGGGACTTCTCGTTCGACCTGAACGTGAAGTCGATGCACCGCACCATCAAGGCATTCCTCCCGGCCATGCTGGAGGGCGGCAGCGGCTCCATCATCAACATCGCGTCCGGCGCCTCCTCCGTGAAGGCGGCCGCCAACCGCTACGTCTACGGCGCCACCAAGGCCGCCGTGATCGGCCTGACCAAGGCCATGGCCATGGACTTCATCCGCAAGGGCATCCGCTGCAACGCGATCTGCCCCGGCACCATCCAGTCGCCCTCGCTCGACGAGCGCATCGCCTCGCAGGCGAAGAGCTCCGGCCAGTCGGAGGAGACGGTGCGGCAGATGTTCGTCGATCGCCAGCCCATGGGCCGGCTCGGCACGGCCGAGGAGATCGCCCAGATGGCCGTCTACCTGGCGGCCGACGAGTCGCGCTTCACGACCGGGCAGATCCACCTCGTGGACGGCGGCTGGTCGCTGTAGACGAGGGCGCCGGCCCCTCGTCCGTCCTTCTCCCGCGAGGGGAGAAGGACGCGCACCAGCGTGGTGGTCGATCCGGTGACGAAGAAGACGCAACGCGGGGCGCCCCTTCTCCCCTCGCGGGAGAAGGTGGCATGGCGACGCCATGACGGATGAGGGGGCGGTCGGGCCAAGCCTAGCCCTCATCCGACCTTCGCTGACGCGAAGGCCACATTCTCCCGCAAGGGGAGAAGGACGTTCGGATAGGGAGAGGGACTCATGCATGCACTCGTGATCGGGGCGGCCGGGATGATCGGCCGCAAGCTCGTCGAACGGCTCGCCCGGGACGGCGGGCTCGGCAGCCGCAGGATCGAGCGGCTGTCCTTGTTCGACGTGGTCGCGCCGACGGCGCCGGCCGGCGCGTCCTTCCGGACCGACGTGGAGGCGGGCGACTTCGCGGAGGCCGGCTGCGCCGAGCGCCTGATCGCGGAGCGGCCGGACGTCATCTTCCACCTCGCCGCCATCGTGTCGGGCGAGGCCGAGACGGATTTCGACAAGGGCTACCGCATCAACCTCGACGGCACCCGCTTCCTGTTCGAGGCGATCCGCCAGGCGGGCGCGGGCTACGTGCCGCGCGTCGTCTTCACGTCCTCCATCGCCGTGTTCGGCGCGCCGTTCCCCGAGGGCGGCATCCACGACGAGTTCCACCTGACGCCGCTCACGAGCTACGGCACCCAGAAGGCGATCGGCGAGCTGCTGCTGGCCGACTATTCCCGCCGCGGCCTGCTCGACGGCGTCGGCATCCGCCTGCCGACCATCTGCGTGCGGCCGGGCAAGCCGAACGCCGCCGCCTCCGGCTTCTTCCGGGCATCATCCGCGAGCCGCTGAACGGCCAGGAGGCGATCCTGCCGGTCTCGGACACGGTGCGGCACTCCCACGCCTCGCCGCGCTCCGCGGTCGCGTTCCTGGTCCATGCGGCCACGATGGACACCGAGCCGCTCGGCGTGCGGCGGAGCCTCACCATGCCGGGCCTCTCGGCGACGGTCGGCGAGCAGATCGAGGCCCTGCGCCGGGTGGCCGGGCAGGCGGCGGTCGACCGCATCCGCCGGGTCCCGGATCCGCTGGTCGAGCGCATCGTCTCGGGCTGGGCCGAGCGCGTGAACACGGCCCGGGCCGAGCGGTTCGGCTTCCGGGCGGAGCGCACCTTCGACGAGATCGTGCAGGTCTACGTGGACGAGGAACTGGGCGGCCGCGTTCCCGCCTGAGCCGGGCGACCCTTCCGGACGGGACCGGAACACGGGCCGGGCCTCCGACGGTCCTCAGCGCGCGAACCGCACGCCGTCCCCCTCCGGCAGGAACTCCGCGCCCGCCGTCGCGAAGGCCGCCACGATCAGGTCCGCCGTCGAGCGGTGCAACTCGTGGCGGCCGCTCTCGAAATCCCGCACGGTGGAGCGGGAGATCCCGGCGGTCTCCGCCAGGCGCTCCTGCGTCCAGTCCAGGAGGCCGCGGGCCGCCCGGCACTGGGCCGGGCTCAGGGGCAGCGACTTCGACGCAGGCGGCCTTGCGCAGGCTCCGATCTCAACCATATTGGGTGAGATAGGGCGCCGCGTCCCGGCGTCAAGGACCGACCGGAGCCGATGCATCACACGTCGCTGATCGCCACCATCGTCGCCGGGCTCGGGCTCTCCTTCATCCTGGGCGTGCTGGCGCAGCGGCTGCGGCTGTCGCCGCTGGTCGGGTACCTGATCGCGGGCGTCCTGATCGGCCCCTTCACGCCCGGCTACGTGGCCGATCAGCAGCTCGCGCCGCAGCTCGCCGAGATCGGCGTCATCCTGCTGATGTTCGGCGTCGGGCTTCATTTCTCCCTGTCGGACCTGCTCGCCGTTCGGGCGATCGCCGTGCCGGGCGCCATCGTCCAGATGGCGATCGCGACGCTGCTGGGCATGGCGCTCGCCTGGGCGCTCGGCTGGTCGATCGGGGCGGGGCTCGTCTTCGGCCTCGCGCTCTCCGTCGCGTCCACCGTGGTGCTGCTGCGGGCCCTGCAGGAGCGGCGCATCGTCGAGAGCGAGAAGGGCAAGATCGCGGTCGGCTGGCTCATCGTCGAGGATCTCGCGATGGTGCTGGCGCTCGTGCTGCTGCCGGCCGTCGCGGGCCTGCTCGGCGGCCGGTCCGACGGGGGCGCGAGCGCGGTCACGTCGGGCGGCCTTGTCGGCTGGGTCCGGCCCGAGACCGTCTGGGGCGTGCTCGGCCTCACGGTCCTGAAGGTCGCGGGGTTCCTCGGCGCGATGCTGGTCGTCGGGCGGCGCGTGATCCCCTGGATCCTCCACTACGTCGCCTATACGGGCTCGCGCGAGCTGTTCCGCCTCTCCGTCCTCGCCATCGCGCTCGGCGTCGCCTTCGGGTCGGCGGAGCTGTTCGGCGTGTCCTTCGCGCTCGGCGCCTTCTTCGCCGGCATGATCCTGGCCGAATCCGAACTCTCCCATCAGGCCGCCCAGGAGACCTTGCCGCTGCGGGACGCGTTCGCGGTCTTGTTCTTCGTCTCGGTCGGCATGCTGTTCGACCCGAGCATCCTGATCCGCGATCCGCTCCCCGTGCTCGGGACGGTGCTCATCATCGTGGTCGGGAAGTCCCTGGCCGCGCTCGCCATCGTGCGGCTCTTCGGCCACCCCCAGGGCACTGCCCTCGTCATCGCCGCGAGCCTCGCCCAGATCGGCGAATTCTCGTTCATCCTCGCCACGCTCGGCGTCGATCTCGGCCTCCTGCCCGAGCGGGGACGCGACCTCATCCTGGCGGGCGCCCTCATCTCCATCGTCCTGAACCCGCTGCTCTTCGTCGCCATCGAGCGCTTCGGGACGGCCCGCAAGGAGGCGCCCGAAGAGGCGCCCGTCGAACCGCGCCGGGCCGACCTCGAGACGACGGCGCTCTCGGGCCACGCCGTCCTCGTCGG
>JAEUAC010000035.1 GCA_019695455.1 Methylorubrum extorquens
TCAGGGGGACGGGCGGCATGTCTGCGGATCGATTCGGTCGGACGCAGCAAAGCGGCCGCTCGGCCGGATGTCACGCGGGCGGGATGTCGCCGGCGACCGATAGGGCGGATCGGGCGTGGTTTCGGCCGGACCCCTCCGCCGCTCGTCCCGACGAAGGTCGGGACCCAGGTCGGGCATGGATCTCGACCTTGAGCGGGGTGGGTCGGTTCGATCGTCCGCCTATCGGTCGGACCCGGAATCCGACGCCAGCAAGGCGCACGAACGGATCAGGGTCTCGACGAAGGCTGGCCGTAGGCGTGCAGCACGGTGCGGGCGATCGCCCCGTAGAGCCGTTCCAGGCGGTCGAACGAGAAGCTGTCCTGGGTGATCGCGCCCGCGCTGTCGGCGATCGCCGTGATCTGGAGCGCGACGTCCGCGACGGGCGTTCCGGGCCCGAGTTCGCCCGTCCGGACCGCCCGCGCCACCGCCTCCGTCACGATCGCCTCGAGTACGGCCGAGAACCGGGCCAGCACCTCGCGGGCGCGCGGCCCGATCTCGTCGCGTTCGAGGCGCATGCGGCCGATCAGGCTCCAGGCATGGCCGGTGTCGCCCGTCGGGTTGTAGCGCACGTAGCGCTCGCGGTTCGATTCCATCATGCCGCCGATCTTCTCGACGAGCGGGACGGGGCGCCGCCAGTTGGCGGTCCATTCCGCGATGGTGCCCTCGACGTATTCGACGATCACCTCCTCGCAGAGGTTCTGCTTGGAGCCATAATAGTAGTGGACGTTGGCGCGCGTCGTGGTCAGGCGCTCCGCCACGTCGCGGAAGCGGAACCCCTGGTAGCCGTGCCGCAGCAGGAGCTCGACCGAGACCGTCCGGATCGCCTCCTTCATCGAGGGCGGCGGCGCGTCCGGCACGTCAATCGTTCCAGAGGCCGCCCGTGAGGCTCAGCGTCTCGCCCGTGATGTAGGAGGCCTGTTCGGAGGCGAGGAACGCGACCGCGTTGGCGATGTCCTCCGGCACGGCCGCGCGCTTCAGCGGGATGGCCTGCGCCCGGTCGGCCGCGAGCGGCAGGCCCTCGGCCCTGCGCTTCGCCTCCGATTCGTCGCGCATCTTCGTGTTGACCACGAGGCCGGGCGCGACCGCGTTGACCCGTACGCCCGAGCCGCCGAGCTCGACGGCGAGCGTCTGCGTGAGCGCCACGACGGCGAACTTGGACGCGCAATAGGCGCCGTAGGCCTCGACCCCCGACTTCCCCATCCAGGAGGCGAGGTTCACGATGACGCCCGAGCCGCGCTCCACCATGGCCGGCGCGACGAGGCGCGTCGCGTGGAAGAGGCCGTTCACGTTGATGCCGAAGGTCGCGTGCCAATCGGCCTCCGGCATGTCGAGCATCCGGCCGATGCGGCAGATGCCGGCGTTGTTGACGAGGATGTCGCAGCCGCCGAGCTCGGCCACGAGCGCGCCGATGCCGCTCTCCACGTCGGCCCGGGACGACACGTCGCCCGACGCGACCGCCATCCGGCCCGCGCCGCCGAGGCTCGCCGCCGCGGATTCCGCGGCCGCCCGGTCGAGATCGAACAGGCCGACGTCGCAGCCCTCCGCCGCGAGCCGGGCCGCGATGCCGCGGCCGATCCCGTGCGCCGCGCCCGTCACGATCGCGCGCCGTCCCGTCAATCCGTACATGCCGTCGTCCTCGTCCGTTCCGTCGCGTCCGGCCGGCCTCCGGGCGAGGCCGGGGCGCGTCGCGCCCGCCTCACAGGAACACCACCGTCGCGAAATGCTGCTCGATCGCGGCCAGGAGGGAACGGCTCACGATCCAGGATGTCTTCGGGTTGTCCGGCGAGGGCCGGTTCGCCACCGCGAGGCGGAGCGTCCCGAACGCGCTCTCGACCGTGACGCTGTGCGTGTTGCCGGCGGCCTCCGCATCCACGACGACGGCGACCTCCGTGTCCTCGAAGCCGGGGCCGGCGAGCGCCAGAGTCGCCGCGACGTTCAGGTTCGCCGGGTAGCGGGCAGCCGCGTCCCGGGCGTGGCCCTCGAACAGCGCGACCGGCGCGTCCGGCCGGGCCGGCAGGCCGAGCCGGGCGAGCTCGTCCGCCCAGGCGGCCGGCGGCTTGCGCGATTCGTAGCGGACCCGCAGGTCCGCGCCGCCCCGAGCCGCCCGCACGTAGTCGAGCCCCGCGAGCGCGCCCGACGGCAGGTAGAGGCGCGTCCGGTTCCGGTCCGCCGCCGCGACGAGCGAGGCGCGGAGCGCGTCGTCGCCGAGCGCGCCCACGGACGACAGGAGCAGCGGGACGCCGAGCCCGAGGCAGTCCGCGCCATGCCGGCGGATCGCCTCCGGCCCGGCCGCCTCCACGACGAGGTCCGGCGCGAAGGCGCGGAGGTCGTCGACACCCTCGGCGATCCGAAGAAGGTCATTGCCCCCGGCCTCGTCATGCCGGGGAGGGCCCGAGGGGCCCGTCCCGACGCCCGCTGGGCCGTCCTGCGTGCTGCGAGACGCGGGCCGCGCCCGCTCCTCAGCCTGACGAACCGGGGGCGAGGCCCAGAGACGACGATCCTCCGCGACGCGCTCGCGCGAGCGCGAACCGGGTGCGAGCAGCACCGCGACGGCGTAGCCGCCAAGCTCGCGAAGCCCCTCGGCCAGGCTTCGGCCGATCGCGCCGTAGCCGATGATCGCGACGCGCCGCATCAGGCGCCGACCCCGGCGATCGGCCCCATGGATGCACCGACTCCCCTGTCGTCATGCTGAGGAGGGCTCGCAGAGCCCGTCTCGAAGCACGCGGGACCGTCGTGCGTGCTTCGAGACGCGGGCTGCGCCCGCTCCTCGGCATGACGAGGCCGGGGGGAGGATGGCGCGCAGCCGCGCACGCCGATGATCGCGACGCGCCGCATCAGGCGATCCGGTCCGCGAAGGCGGCGACGTCCCGGACGACGTCGTCGGTCCGCGTCACGGGGAAGAAGTGGCCGCCGTCCGGATAGATCGTGACGGCGGGGTCGCGGAGGGCGGCCGCGAGGTCGTCCTGCAGGAAGGCCGGGACGATCGCGTCGTCGCGGGCACCCAGCACCAGGATGGGAAGGTCGAGCGCGGCCGCGTCCCGCGAGCCGTCGAAGGCGAGGAGCGCGTCGATGCGCTCGCGGACGACGCGCCGGGCCTCCTCGGAGCCGGGCGGCTTCGCCGTCGCGGCCTCGTAGGTCGGCCAGTGCCGCTCGAGCCAGGCCGGCGCGTAGCCGAGGATCGCGCCCGTCTCGGCGTAGGCGGCGGGATCGAGGTCGAGGATGCGGCGGCGGGTCGAGAAGAGGGCCGTCATGTAGCGGCTCGGCCTGAGCCAGGTCGCGCTGAGCACGAGGCCGCCGAGCCGGCCCGGCGCCATCCGGGCCAGCGCCTGGCCGATGGCGCCGCCGGTCGAGTGCCCGACGAGGATCGGGCGCTCGAGGCCGAGCGCGTCCGCGACGGCCAGCGTGTCCGCCGCCAGCCGGTCGATCGTGCAGGCGGCGGTGCCGCGGCTGCTCTGCCCGATGCCGCGCTGGTCGAACCGGGCCACGCGGAACCGCGCCGCGAGCCCCGGCACCGCCGGGGACCAGAAGCCGGCCGTGCCGCCGAGCCCCGAGACGAGGAGGAGGTCGCGGCCGCGCCCCTCCAGGCTCGCCGCGAGCCGGGCGCCGTCCGGCAGGTCGACGACGGAGGCTGTCATGCGATGCCTATTGCAGGGGCGAATAGGGCACGGGATTGAGCATCCGCGTCGTCTGGATGTCGATCATGCCCTGGATGCGGTCGAGGTAGCCCTGCCATTCGGGATCGGCCAGCATGGCCGTCCGGCGCGTCGCGCGATCGCCCAGGGTCTCGTAGCCCCAGAGCGCCACGACGTGGTTCAGCTCGCCGATCTCCGTCGTGAAGTAGGCGATGAACCTGCCCAGATGCTTCTTCTGAAGCGGCAGTCCGAACTCGCCGTAGAGCCTCACGAATTCGCCCAGCCGGCCCGCCTTGATCCGGTAGTCCCGCTCTTCGTAGATCACGCCCACGCCCCCCTGTCGCGCCACCGACGACGGCCATCGTGTTAGCCGATCGGGCCGCCGGCCCCCGTGTCGCGAAGGACACGGTCGCGATCAGGCCGAGAGCCTGGGGACAACTCGAAAAATGGTCGTGCGCTGGCGTCATGGGCGTTCGCGCGATCCGCGTTCGTGCCGCGCGCCGAGGGGTCGGGCGCTCCGTCCTGACCTACCTGCAAAGGAGAGACCACGACAAGGCGGGCGGCGCCGGCGGGCCGCCCGAAGCGCGCGTCAGGGCTCCTGGCCGGCGGCGATCCGGTCGACGAGGCTCTGCAGCCGGCCCGACATCGGCACCATGTCGTCCGTCCGGTACAGCGTGCGCAGCTGGCGGCCGATCTCGGCGAGGCTGACCGAGCCCTTCACGATGAGCCGGTCGGCCTGGCGTTCGAGCACGGTCTGCTCCTCCTCCGACACGTCCTTCGCCGTCAGCACGATGACGGGCGCGTCCCCGTCCGGCCGCGCCCGGTAGGCCCGCAGGAACGCGAACCCGTCCATCACGGGCATCATCAGGTCGAGTAGGATGACGCTCGGCCGCCCCTCGTCGACGCGGGCCAGCGCGTCGGCGCCGTTCTCGGCCTCCCGCACGTCCCAGCCGTCGCGCGACAGGATGCGGCGGAGCCGCGAGCGCGCGTCGGGGTCGTCGTCCACCACGAGCGCGTCGCCCGGATGCCCCTCGGGCCTGAAGCGCTCCATGGCGTCGGCGAGCTCGGACCGGTCGATCGGCTTCACGAGGTAGTCCGTCGCGCCCAGCGACTTGCCGAGCCCGCGCTCGTCCACGACGCTCGTCATGATGACGGGCGTGGCGGCGAGCTCAGGGTCCTGCCGGATCGCGTGCAGGACGGACCAGCCGTCCATGCGGGGCATCTGGATGTCGAGCAGCACGGCGCGCGGCTTCAGCGCCTTCGCGAGCGTGAGGCCGGCCCGGCCGTCGTTGGCGGTCCGCACCCGGAACCCGTCGCGCTCCAGGAAGCGCTGCAGCAGCTCGCGGGCCGCGGGGTCGTCGTCGACGACGAGCACCACGTCCTGCAGGGCCAGGGGCTCGCGCGCCAGCGCCTCCAGCACCTCGGCGATCTCGCCCGGCACCTCCTCGGGCTCGTCGGAGGCCGGCAGGATCGCCGGCAGGGCGATCGTGAAGGTCGTGCCCGCCCCGAAGGCGCTCTCGACCGCGATCGAGCCGCCCATCTTCTCGCAGAAGGCCCGCGTGATCGCGAGGCCGAGCCCGGTGCCGCCGAACTTGCGGGTCGTCGTGTCGTCGGCCTGCGAGAAGCGCTGGAACAGCTTGGCCTGGTGCTCCTCCGTGAGGCCGATCCCCGTGTCGGAGACGGCGAAGGTCATCCAGTCGCCGTCGGGCCGGCGCCCCCGCCGCACCGCGAGGCCGATTTCGCCGTCCTCCGTGAACTTCGCGGCGTTGCCGATGAGGTTCAGGAGGCATTGCCGGATCTTGATCTGGTCCTGCTCCATGGCGCCCGTCCCGTCGGGCGCGTCGAGCACGAAGCGGTTGCGCTTGCGGCCGACGAGCGACCCCGTGGCGGCCGCGACGTCGTCCAGGAGGTCCGCCACCTCGAACCGCTCGGCCGAGACCGTCATGCGGCCCGCCTCGATCTTCGAGATGTCGAGGACGTCGTTGATGAGGCCGAGGAGGTGGCGGGCGGAGCTCTCGATCTTGCGCAGGTCGGGCAGGAGGTCGGCCTGGCCCACGTCCTCCAGCTCCTCGCCCAGCATCTCGGCGTAGCCGATCACGGCCGAGAGCGGCGTGCGCAGCTCGTGGCTCATGTTGGCCAGGAACTGGCTCTTGGCGACGTTCGCCGCCTCCGCGGCCGCCCGGGCCTCGCGCAGGGCCGCCTCGTCGCGCTTGCGGTCGGTCACGTCGACGTTGAGGCCGATCCATTCGCGGATGGTGCCGTCGCCGCGCAGCACGGGGAAGCCGCGCACCTCCGTGTCGCGCCACTCGCCGTCGTGGCGCAGGAGCCGGTACTCGATGTGGTAGGGCGACGAGGTCTCGACCGACTGGGCCCAGACCTCGGCCGCGTTGGCCCGGTCATCGGGATGCACGGCGTCGACCCAGCCCCAGCCTTGGTAGGCCTCCTCGCTCTGGCCCGTATAGGCGGTCCAGCGCGGCTGGGGCGGCATCAGCTCGCCCGCCGCGTTGGTCATCCAGATCACGGCGGCCGCGCCCTCGACGAGCGTGCGGAAGCGCTCCTCGGAATGGCGCATCCGCTCCTCCGCCAGGCTTTCGCCGATGACGGGCGTGAAGGTGAGAAGCACGCCGCCTCCCGGCGCCGCCGCGGTCGCGGCCGTGCAGCGGCGCACGGCGTTGCCGCGGGTGCGCAGGAGGAGATGCTCCTGCGTCTCGCGGCCCGCGGCGATCGCCTCCGCGAGCAGGGCCGCGACGCGCGCGTCCTCGGGCGCGATCAGGTCCGGCCAGGCGGCCGCGCCGAGCTCGGACGCCGCCTCGCGCCAGCGCGCGTTCCCCCAGGCGAGCGTGCCGTCCGCCGCGACGTGGAGCGCGATGCAGGGCAGGGCGTCCAGCATCGCGGCCGCGTGCGCCGGCCCGCCCCCGTCGGGAGCCGTGCCCGTCTCGTCCGTCATGGCCGTCCTTCGATGCGCCCGGCCGTGACAACCGGCCGGACCGCGAATGTTTCCGCCTCAGCGCCCCGCGGCGCGTTCCGCGGCCACGAACTCGATCGCCGCCCGCGCGCCCGGTCCGTGCGGGATGCCGAGATCCAGGAAGGCGACCTCCAGCGTCGCCAGGGCGCCGAGGATCATGGGCTCGTTCAGGCTGCCGAGATGGCCGATGCGGAACGCCTTGCCGCCGAGCGCCCCGAGGCCGCCCGCGACCGAGAGGCCGAGCGTCTCGCGGGCATGCGTGCGCAGCCGGTCGGGATCGAAGCCCTCCGCCCGGATGGCCGTCACGGTGACGGCCCGCTCGGCCGCGTTCGCGGCGTTGAAGGTCATGGCGCCGCCCTCCTGCCAGGCCTCGACGGCCCGCCACACGGCCCCGGCGAGGCGCCGGTGGCGCGCCCAGATCGCCGGCAGCCCCTCCTCGGCGACGATGTCCAGCGCCTCGCGCAGCGCGAACATCGCGTGTTCCGGCATCGTGCCGTTGAACTTCATGTAGCTCTCGCCGCCCGAGCGCGGCCCCCAGTCCCAGTAGCGCCCGTGGCGGGGGAGGGCGGCCGAGGCCCGGAGCGCGCGCTCGTTGGCGGCCAGGATCGCGAGGCCGGGCGGCCCCATGAGGGCCTTCTGCGAGGCCGTGATGGCGACGTCGAC
>JAEUAC010000046.1 GCA_019695455.1 Methylorubrum extorquens
CCGCCCCCGTCGAGGGCCCGGCCGCCCGCGGGCCCGAGCCGTCCGCCTACGGCCAGGCGGGCGGGTCGTCCGGCTAGGCCGCACTCGCGGCGCCCCGGCCCGCCCCGACGCCGCAGCCGCAGGGCCAGCCCCAACCCGGCATCGCGCTGGCCCGGTTCGCCGATTTCGTCGCCCTCGCGGGCGAGAAGCGCGAGATCGGGCTGAAGACCGCGCTCGAGCAGGACGTGCGCCTCGTCCGCTTCGAGGACGGCCGCTTCGAGTTCGCGCTCGCGCCGGGCGCGGCGCCGTCGCTGCAGCTCGACATCGCCCGGATCCTGAAGGCCTGGACCGGCCGCTCCTGGCAGGTCGCGCTGTCGCAGGAGGAGGGCGAGCCGACGCTCGCCCAGCAGCGTCGCGCCCGCGAGGAGGAACGCCGCTCGGACGCGGCGAGCCATCCGCTCGTGCGGGCCGTGCTCGAGAGCTTTCCGGGCGCCGAGATCGTCGACGTGCGCCAGCGCGCGACGGCGGCCGTGGCCGAGGCCGCCGCCGCGGAGGCGGCCGCCGTCTCCGGCGGCGCGCCCCCGGACGACGAGACGCCGGACGACGCCTGACACCTCACGGGGAGGATCATCGTGAAGGACATCATGGGCCTGATGAAGCAGGCGCAGGGCCTGCAGCAGAAGATGGCCGACATGCAGGCCGAGCTCGACACGATCATGGTCGAGGGCACGTCCGGCGGCGGGGCCGTGACGGTCGTCTCGACCGCGAAGGGCGAGGTGAAGTCGGTCTCGCTCGATCCGGCCCTGCTCGTGCCGGAGGATCGCGAGATCCTGGAGGACCTCATCGTGGCGGCCCTGAACGACGCGCGCGGCCGCGGCGAGCGCACCATGCAGGAGCGCATGGCCGAGGTCACCAAGGGGCTTCCTCTGCCGCCCGGCATGAAGCTGTTCTGATCCGATGGCGCAGGCGGTCGCGGGGCCCGAGATCGAGCGGCTGGTCCAGCTCCTGGCGCGCCTGCCGGGGCTCGGCCCGCGCTCGGCCCGGCGGGCCGCCCTGCACCTGATCGGCCGGCGCGAGCAGCTCCTCGGGCCGCTCGGCGAGGCCATGCGGGTGGCGGCCGAGCGCATCGTGACCTGCACGTCCTGCGGCAACGTCGACACGTCCGATCCCTGCACGGTCTGCCGCGACGCCTCGCGCGACCGCTCGATCATCGTCGTGGTCGAGGGCGTGCCGGACCTCTGGGCCCTGGAGCGCGCGGCCGCGATCCGGGGGCAGTACCACGTTCTGGCCGGCGTCCTCTCGGCCCTCGACGGCGTGCGGCCGGAGCACCTCGCCATCGACGCCCTGGTGGCGCGCGCCGCCGAGCCCGAGACGCGCGAGATCATCCTCGCCCTGAACGCGACCGTCGACGGCCAGACCACGGCGCATTACGTGACCGACCTCCTCCGCCACCTGCCGCTCCGGGTGACGCGGCTCGCCCACGGCGTGCCCGTCGGCGGCGAACTCGACTATCTCGACGAGGGCACGCTCCAGGCGGCCCTGCGGCAGCGCCAGGCCTTCTAGCCCGCGCCCGCGCCGCGCCGGCGACGCGGTCCCCCGCCACACGCGATCAGGCATATCCCGCGCGAACGGGCCCATCGTCCCGTCCCGCCGCGTCGTCGCGGCGGATGTCGCGACCCGTCGACGCCGTATTCGCGACGACGTCCGCGCCTCCGGGCGATCGATACACCTATACTTCACGATAAATTAATCGAGAACATCCAATTTCGCCGCCGGATCAGCCCTGGAACCGGGATTCGACGACATGAAATACTTGAGAAACATGCGGATTGCTGCAAAGATCGCGTCAGTCGTCGTCCTGTTGTCGCTACTGGCCGTCGGTTATGTCTTAGTCATGTCGCGCGAGGCGGACCAGACCGTCGCACAGTATTCGGACCTTCTGGAGCGCCGCTCCTACGGGCTGCAGCGTCTGTCGCTCGCCAATCGTCGCGTCACGGAAGCCGGCTACGCCGTCCAGCGCTTCGTCTCGTTCCCGCCGGACAGCACCGAGGCGAAGGACGCGGCGGGCGACTTCAAGGAGGCCGTCAAGTTCTTCGAAGAGAACATGGAAGTCGCCACCAAGCTCCTCGTGAACTCGAGGCGCGACACGACCGAGATCAGCGACGAGGTCGGCGCGATCCTCAAACCGGCCGCCGAGATCGTCCGGAACGCGGCCCGTCTGCGGCCCGAGGAGGTGACCCGGACCCTGAGCGACATCAGCGACCGGATCGGCCGGGTGGGCGAGAAGGTGAACTCGCTCGTCCGGGCCCGCTCGGCGGCGACGGTCGAGACGGCGGCGGCCCTGACGAGCGACGCCCGCACCACCGCCCTGACCATGCTCGTCACGTCGATCCTCGTCGGCATCGTCGGCATCGTGGTCGCCATGCTGGTCGCCGTGAAGGGCATCACGGGCCCGCTCAAGGAGCTGCAGGATGCCATGGTCGGGCTGGCCGACGGCAGGCTCGACACGGTCGTGGCCGGCCAGGAGCGGCGCGACGAGGTCGGCGGCATGGCCAGGGCCGTCCAGGTCTTCAAGGACAACGCCATCAAGGCCCGCGCCGTCGAGGCCCAGGCCGAGCAGGCCCGACAGGAGACCGCGCGCCATCGCGAGACGGCCGAAGCCGAGCGCGCCGTGCTGGCGGAGCAGCAGGCCAAAGTGGTCGACGACCTCGCCCGGGGGCTCGCGGGCCTCGCCGACGGCGACCTCACGGGTCGCGTCCACGCCTTCCCGGCCGATTACCGGAAGCTCGAGACCGACTTCAACTCCGCCGTGACCAAGCTCCGCGAGACCATCACGGTCATCTCGGGCAACGGCCAGGGCATCCGGTCGGGATCGGGCGAGATCTCCCAGGCGGCCGACGACCTGTCGCGCCGCACGGAGCAGCAGGCCGCCTCGCTCGAGGAGACGGCGGCCGCGCTCGACGAGATCACGGCGACCGTCAAGAAGACGGCGCAGGGCGCGGCCCATGCCCGCGAGGTGGTGAGCGCGGCGCGTGCCAACGCGGCCGAATCCGGCGACGTCGTGCAGGAGGCGATCACGGCCATGGCGGCGATCGAGCGCTCGTCGACCGAGATCTCGCAGATCATCGGCGTGATCGACGAGATCGCCTTCCAGACCAACCTGCTGGCCCTGAACGCCGGGGTCGAGGCCGCCCGGGCCGGCGAGGCGGGCCGCGGCTTCGCCGTCGTCGCCTCGGAGGTCCGGGCCCTCGCCCAGCGCTCGGCGGACGCCGCGAAGGAGATCAAGGCCCTGATCTCGACGTCGACCACGCAGGTCGAGTCCGGCGTGGAGCTCGTGGCGAAGGCCGGGCAGGCGCTCAGCCGCATCGCCGCCCAGGTCACGGAGATCAACGGCATCGTGACGGAGATCGCGGCGTCGGCCCAGGAGCAGGCGACCGGCCTGACCCAGGTCAACACGGCCGTGAACGAGATGGACCAGGTCACGCAGCAGAACGCCGCCATGGTCGAGGAGACGACGGCGGCGAGCCACTCGCTCGCCCGCGAGGCGGACGGCCTCGCCGACCTGATCGCCCGCTTCCGCACGGGTGCGGCCCCGGCCTCCGGCGCCCGCCCGGCGCCCCGGGCCGCCGGCTCGCGGCCGGCGGCGTCCGGACGGAGCCGGCCCGCGACGCGCGGCAACCTCGCGCTCGCGCAGCCGGCGCCCGATTCATGGGAGGAATTCTGATGCCGATCGGCGATAGGGTGGTCGCGATGGAACTGTCGTCCCGGATGGAGCTGATCTCCTTCGACGTGCGCGGCGAGGCGTTCTGCATCGACATCATGGCCGTGCGGGAGATCCGCGGCTGGACGCAGGCGACGCCGCTCCCTCAGGCGCCGGACGACGTCCGGGGCGTGATCAACCTGCGGGGCAGCGTCCTGCCGATCCTGGACCTCGGCGCGCGGCTGGGGCTCGGCCAGACGGAGCCGACGTCCCGCAACGCGATCCTGGTGGTCGCCGTGCACGGGACCTTCATCGGGCTCCTGGTGGACGGGGTCGACGAGATCCTGTCCGTCGGGGCATCGGACATCCATCCGGCGCCCGAGCTCTGCCGGGGCGAGGGCCGGTCCCTGGTCTCGGGCCTCCTCCCGGGGGAGGGGCGGATGATCAAGGTGCTGTCGCTGGAGGTCGTGGTGCCGGAGACGCGGGCGCGGGCGGCCTGATCGCGTCAGCCCGCCGGAAACAGCCGTCCGCCCCGGATCGCGAGGCGGACGGCCTCGCCGCGGGCCACGCCGGCGCCGACCGGGATGCCGACCTCGACGAGGTGGCCGCCCTCGCCGTCGAGCCGCACCTCGGCCCGCCGGCCGCCGGCCGAGCGGCGCAGCATGGCGACGGTGCCCGTGAGCCCGCCCTCCTCCGCGAAGGCGATGTCCCAGGGGCGCATGTGCAGGGCGGCCGGACCGTCCGGCCAGGCCGGGGCCGGCACGGGCAGGGGCGCGTCCCGGAACCGGACGGTGCCGCCGGACACGATGACGGGCAGGCTCGAGGATTCGCCCACGAAGGCCATCACGAAGGCCGAGGCCGGGTCGTCGTGGACATGGTCGGGCGTGCCGACCTGCTCGATGCGGCCGTCCCGCAGGATGCAGACCCGGTCGGCGAGCTCGAGCGCCTCGTCCTGGTCGTGGGTCACGAAGATGGTCGTCTGCCCGGTCGCGTCGTGGATCTCGCGGAGCGAGCGCCGCAGGTCGCGCCGGACGCGGGCGTCGAGCGCGCCGAACGGCTCGTCGAGGAGCAGCACCCGCGGATCGACCGCGAGCGCCCGGGCCAGCGCCACGCGCTGCCGCTGCCCGCCCGAGAGCTGGCCCGGCCGGCGACCCGCGAAGTCCTGGAGCTGCACCAGCCGGAGCAGCTCGGCGACCCTCGCGTCGATCGCGGCCCGCGAGGGCCGGTCCCGCCGCACGGTCAGGCCGAAGGCGACGTTGTCGGCGACGCTCATGTGCCGGAAGAGCGCGTAGTGCTGGAACACGAAGCCGACGCCCCGCCGCCGCACGGGGATGGTGGTCGCGTCCTCGTCGCCGAACAGGATGCGCCCCTCGTCGGCCGCTTCCAGCCCCGCGACGACGCGGAGCAGCGTGGTCTTGCCCGAGCCCGACGGGCCGAGGAGCGCCATCAGCTCGCCCGAGCGGACGTCGAGATCGACGCCCGCGAGCGCGGCCGGCCCGCCCGACGCGAACCGCTTGACGATGCCGAGAGCCTGGACCTGCACGGGGAGCCTCAGCGCTGCGCGGCGGACGCGATGGCGCCCGCGTAGCGCCATTCGAGGAAGGACTTGATGGCGAGCGTCACGAGGGCGAGCCCGGCGAGCAGCGACGCCATCGCGAAGGCCCCGCCGAGGTCGTACTCGTTGTAGAGGATCTCGACGTGGAGCGGCATGGTGTTGGTCTCGCCGCGGATGTGGCCCGAGACCACGGCCACGGCCCCGAACTCGCCCATCGCGCGGGCGTTGCAGAGCAGCACGCCGTAGAGCAGCGCCCACTTCACGTTGGGCAGCGTCACGCGCCAGAACGTGCGCAGGCCCGAGGCGCCGAGCGTGAGCGCGGCCTCCTCGTCGGCCGTGCCCTGGTCCTGCATGAGCGGGATCAGCTCGCGCGCGACGAACGGGAAGGTGACGAACACGGTCGCGAGCACGATCCCGGGCAGGGCGAAGATCACCTGGAGGCCATGGGCCTGCAGGACGGGCCCGAGCACGCCCTGGGCGCCGAAGAGCAGCACGAAGACGAGCCCAGCGACCACCGGCGAGACCGAGAACGGCAGGTCGATCAGCGTCACGAGGAGGCTCTTGCCGACGAAGTCGAACTTCGCGATCGCCCAGGCGGCCGCGATGCCGAAGACGAGGTTCAGGGGCACGGCGATCGCCGCGACCGTGAGCGTCAGCGTGATGGCGGCGAGCGCGTCCGGATCCGAGAAGGCGGCCCGGTAGGTCGCGAGGCCGCCGCGGAACGCCTCGGCGAAGACCGCCGCGAGCGGCAGCAGCAGGAACAGCGCCAGGACGACCAGCACGATGCCGATCAGGGTCCGGCGCAGCCACAGCGGCTCGGACGTGGTGCCGCCGGCGGGTCCGGCCGGGTCCGGCGGGGCGCGGCGGCGGGCGAGGGTCGGGCTAGCCATGGCCGAGACGGCGCCTCGCGAACGCTTCGAGCAGGTTGATGGCGAGGAGCGCCCCGAACGCGATCAGCAGCATGGCCGTCGCGACCGCGGTCGCGCCCGTGTAGTCGTATTCCTCGAGCCGGATGACGACGAGCAGCGGCGCGATCTCCGACACGAAGGGCAGGTTGCCGGCGACGAAGATGACGGAGCCGTATTCCCCGACCGCGCGCGCGAAGGCGAGGACGAAGCCCGTCAGCACGCCCGGGACCAGCGGCGGCAGGATCACGGTGAGGATGGTGCGGGTCCGCGAGGCGCCGAGCGTCGCGGCCGCCTCCTCGAGCTCCCGGTCGATCTCGCCGATGAGCGGCTGCACGGTGCGGACCGCGAAGGGCAGGGCCACGAAGACGAGCGCCACGAAGATGCCGAGCGGCGTGAAGGCGACCTGGATGCCGAGCGGCGCGAGGAGCCGGCCGACCCAGCCGTTCGGCGCGTAGAGCGTCGCGAGCGCGATGCCTGCGACCGCCGTCGGCAGCGCGAAGGGGAGGTCGATGGCCGCGTCGACGAGGCGGCGGCCCGGGAAGCGGTAGCGGGTCAGCACCCAGGCGGTGACGAGCCCGACCAGCGAGGCCGTGGCGGCCGCCGCGAAGGCGATCCCGAACGAGGTCCGCAGCGCGGCCGAGACCCGCGGATCGGCCAGGACGTCCAGGAAGCCCTGCAGGCCGATCCCGGCCGCCTTCGTGACGAGCGCCGCGAGGGGCAGCAGCACGATCAGCGTCAGGTAGACGAGCGTGTAGCCGAAGGCGATGCCGAAGCCGGGCAGCGCGCTCGGCCGGCGGAACGTGAAGGCCCCCATGCCCGATCTCAGGCGCCGCGCCCGCCGGCCCGGGCGAGCGCGATCCGCCGTTCGGTGTCCATCATGACGGCCCCCCCAATGGCCTGCGGAGGGTGCTAGCGTTCGCGTCGGGGCGCAAGCCCGTCGGGCCCGGCCTCGCTCCGCTTCGCCCGGGACCCGCGGGATGCGTGGCGGGCCACCCGCGTCGATGCTAGAGCGCGACCGGCGGGCCGATCCCGCCGGGGAGGAACCATGGCCGCCATCACGCTCCACAGCGCCTCGATCGTCGTCGACGCCGCGCTCGCCGAGGCCCGGTCCCGCGGGCTGCAGCCGATGACGGTCGTCGTGCTGGATCCCGGCGGCCATGCCGTGGCGCTCAAGCGCGAGGACGGGTCCGGCATCCTCCGGGTCGAGATCGCGACCGGCAAGGCCTGGGGCGCGCTGGCGCTCGGCACGGGCAGCCGGGTCCTGTCGGACCGGGTCGCCTCGGGCGCGCCGGGGGCCGCCTTCGCGGGGGCGATCGCGGCCGCGAGCGGCGGGCGCGTCGTCCCGGTGCCGGGCGGCGTGCTGGTCCGGGACGGGGCGGGCGCCGTGATCGGCGCGGTCGGCGTCTCGGGCGACCTGTCCGACAAGGACGAGGATTGCGCGGTGGCCGGCATCGCGGCGGCGGGCCTGGCGGCGGATACCGGCGCGAAACCATCCTGACGCATCGTCCGAATCCGACAGGATCGAACACCGCCCCACCGCGTTGGCCGCGCGGCCGGCTCCGGTCGTCGGAGGCGTCATGGACGGTTTCTCATCCCGCACGCGCGGGCAGGTGGAAAGCACCGTGCCCACGCGGAGCGGCAACGCGGCGCTCGTCGCGATCGGGATCGTGGCCGCGCTCTATTTCGGGCGCGACGTGTTCATCCCGGCCGCGGCCGCGATCCTCCTGTCCTTCGTGCTCGCCATCCCGGTCCGGATCCTCACCGGCTGGGGGCTCGGCCGGCGGCTGCCGGTCGCGATCGTGGTCCTGTTCGCCTTCGCGGCGATCCTCGGCATCGGGGCCGTCGTCACCACGCAGGTGACGCAGCTCGCGGGCGACCTGCCGCGCTACCAATCGACCATCCGGGACAAGATCGCCTCGTTCCGGGAGGCCGCGACCGGGCGGGGCCCGGTCGAGCGCGTCGCCGAGATGTTGCAGGACCTCTCCAACGAGTTCTCGACACCCGCCAAGCCGAAGCCGGGCGAGCCGGCCGCCGGCAAGCCCGCGCCCGTCCAGCCCATGCCGGTCGAGATCGTGGGCGAGAGCCGGAGCCCGATGGCGGCCGTCCAGGCCTTTCTCGGGCCGCTGGTGCATCCGGTGGCCATGATCGGCCTCGTGGCCATCCTGGTCGTGTTCATCCTCCTGCAGCGCAACGACCTTCGAAACCGGCTGATCCGTCTCGCGGGGTCGCACGATCTCCAGCGCACCACGGCCGCCATGAACGACGCGGCCGAGCGCCTGTCCCGCTTCTTCCTGATCCAGGTGCTGCTCAACGCCTCGTTCGGCGTGGTGGTGGGGATCGGGCTCTGGCTGATCGGCATCCCGAGCCCCGTCCTGTGGGGGATCATGGCCGCGATCTCGCGGTTCGTCCCC
>JAEUAC010000126.1 GCA_019695455.1 Methylorubrum extorquens
GGGGTGAAACGGGAATGCGGTGCAGGTCGCCCTTCGGGGCGCCTCATGCCGCGGCTGCCCCCGCAACTGTAGGCGGAGCGTTCCGATCCACGAAGCCACTGGCCGCAAGGCCGGGAAGGCGGACCGAAACGAGGCTCCGCGAGCCAGGAGACCGGCCGGAAGCATGATCCGACACCTGCGGCGGTGGGCCGCGAGGAGTGACCATGCTTCACCGTTCAACGGGCGCGACCGCGCTCGCTCTCGTCCTGTCCGCTCTCGCCGCCGGCCGGGCGGCCGCGCAAACGCCGTCGGAGGCGGTGGCGCTGCCCGATGTCGTCGTCACGGCCGACCGCCGGGCCGAGCCCCTCTCGCGCACGGGCAGCGCCATCTCCGTCCTGACGCGGGAGGAGATCCAGACCTTCAACCCGACCTCGCTCGTGGACGCGCTCCGCAACGTGCCGGGCGTCGACGTGACCGAGACGGGCGGCCCCGGCGCCACGACCAGCGTCCGCATCCGCGGCGCCAACACGGGCCAGACGCTGGTCCTCATCGACGGCATCCGCGTCAACGACCCGTCTGGCGCCTCGGGCGACTTCGACTTCTCCAACCTCCTGCCGACCGCCATCGACCGGATCGAGGTGCTGCGCGGTCCGCAGAGCGCCCTCTACGGCTCGGACGCCATCGGGGGCGTCGTCAACATCCTCACCCGATCCGGCGGGGGCGCGCCGCGCTTCGAGGCCCGCTTCGAGGGCGGCAGCTACGGCACCCTCAGCCAGAGCGCGACCGCGTCGGGCTCGATCGGGCCCTGGTTCTACGCGTTCTCGGGGGGCGGCCAGAAGGCGGCGGGCTTCTCGCGCTACGGCTACCGCGTCCCGCAGCTCGAGCGGAAGTTCGGCGGGTTCGAGGCGGACGGGTTCTCGCGGCTCGGCGGCTACGGGCGCATCGGCTACGATGCGGGCGAGGGCGTGAAGCTCGAGATCGGCGCGCTCGCGACGCAGACCTACAACCAGTACGACGCGGCCTCCTCGACCCTGCCGCGCAGCGTGGTCGCGACCGGCCCGAACCGCATCTTCCCCGACACGCCGGCGGAATCGACGCGGACCTTCGCGCAGGTCTTCGCCCGCGGCACGGCCGAGCAGGGTCCACTCACCCAGACGCTGCAGGTCTACGCGAACGAGACGGTCCGCGACTTCCGCGACACGAGCTATCGGACGTCGGTCGCGAACGCGAACACGACGACGACCGCCTCGAGCTTCGAGGGGCAGCGCGTCGGGACCGAGTACCAGGGCGACCTGAGGCTCGGGCTGTTCGGCACCACCACGTTCGGCGGCCGCTTCGAGAGCGAGGAGGCGGCGACCTACTCGCAGGCGCTGCAGCCGATCATCCGCGCCCGCTTCGGCACGCTCAAGGCCGACCAGCAGACGAAGTCCGTCTTCGTGCTGCACCAGCTGCCCATCGGCGAGCGCGTCGTGCTGACGGCCGGAGGCCGGCACGACGAGGTCAACGCCGTCACGTTCGACACCTGGCGCGCCACGGGCGCCTTCCTCGTGCCCGAGACCGGCACCAAATTCCGCGCCTCCGGCGGCACCGGCGGCAAGGCGCCGACGCTCTACCAGCTCTTCGCCCCGATCTTCGGCACGGCCACGCTGCGGCCGGAGCGCTCGGTCGGCTGGGACGCGGGCGTCGACCAGACGCTGTTCGACGGCCGGGTACGCCTCTCGGCGACGGTCTTCGGCCAGTGGTTCGACGACCTGATCGAGTTCAACGGCGTGCTGGCGCGCAACAACTACTACAACGTCACCCGGGCGATGACCTCCGGCGTGGAGCTCGAGGGCGAGATCGTCCTCGTGCCGAGCTTCGCGCGGTTCACGGTCGCCTACACGCATCTCGACGCGAAGGACGAGGCGACGAACCTGCGGCTGGCGCGCCGCCCGGCCGAAGTCGCCCGCCTCGGCCTCGGCATCACGCCGCTGCCGGGACTCCTGATCGAGCCGCGCCTGACGCTCGTCTCCCAGCGCTTCTCGGCCGCCAACGAGACGCAGCGCCTCGCGCCCTACGCCCGCCTCGACGTCTACGGCGAGTACCGGTTCGACGAGAGCTGGAAGGTCTTCGGCCGCATCGAGAACATCACGGATGCGCGCTACCAGGAGGTCCTGAACTACGGCACGACGGGGCGCGCCGTGTATGCGGGCGTGAGCTTCACATGGTAGCGGCCGGGCGGCGACGGCTCGCGATCGCGGCGCTCGCCGCGGTCGCGGTCGCGCTGTTCCTCGCCTCGCTCGGCATCGGCCCGGTGCGCCTGCCGCCGCTCGTCGTGGTCGAGGCGCTGCTCGGCCGAGGCCCGGAGACGTCGCGGATCATCGTGGCCGAGATCCGCCTGCCGCGGGCGCTCCTCGCGCTCCTCATCGGAGCGACGCTCGGGCTCTCGGGCGCGGCCATGCAGGGCCTCCTGCGCAATCCGCTCGCGGCGCCCTCGCTCTTCGGCGCGCCGCAGGCGGCGGCCTTCGGCGCGGTCGCGACGCTCTCGCTCGGCATCGCGGACGCCCTGTCCTACGCGCTGCCGGTGGCGGCCATCGCGGGCGCCTTCCTGTCCGTGTTCCTCCTGCTCGCGGTCGCGGGCCGCAATGCCGGGCTCGTGCTCCTCATCCTGGCCGGGCTCGCCGTCTCGAGCCTCGCGGGCGCCGCGACCGCGCTCGCCATGAACCTCGCGCCGAACCCCTTCGCGGCGCTCGAGATCGCCTTCTGGCTCCTCGGCTCGCTCGAGGACCGCTCCATGCGCCACGTCCTCATGGCGCTGCCCTTCATGGCGGCCGGCGTCGCGATCCTGTGGAGCCGGCGACGCGCCTTCCGCGCCCTGACGCTCGGCGAGGAGGGCGCGCAGAGCCTCGGCATCGACGTCGCGGCGCTCCGCCTCCTCGTGGTGCTCGGCGTGGCGCTCGGCGTCGGCGGCGCGGTCGCCGTGTCGGGATCGATCGGCTTCATCGGGCTCGTCGCCCCGCATCTCTGCCGGCCGCTGGTCGGCTACGATCCGGCGCGGCTGCTCCTGCCGAGCGCGCTGGCGGGCTCCTGCCTCCTGCTGGCGGCCGACATCGCGGTGCGCATCATCCCCTCCACGTCCGACATCAAGGTCGGCGTGCTCACGGCCCTGATCGGCGTGCCGTTCTTCCTCCTGCTGATCGTGCGGGAGCGGCGCCGGCTCGCCCTCGGGACGCTCGCGTGAGCGGCGGCCTCGCCATCGCCGGGCTCGTCGTCAGCCTCGGCGGCCGCGACGTCCTGCGGGGCGTCGACGTCCGGTGTCCGGCGGGCACCGTGACGGCGATCGTCGGGCCGAACGGGGCCGGCAAGTCCACGCTGCTGCGCGCGATCGTCGGCCTTCTCCCGTCGACCGGGTCGATCGCGCTCGACGGCGACGCCCTCGCGCCGCTCGACCGGCGCGCCCGGGCGCGCCGCATCGCCTACCTGCCGCAGGGCCACGAGGTGCATTGGCCGCTGCCGGCCCGCGACATCGTCGCGCTCGGGCGCCTGCCGCACGGCGCGGCCGATCCCGACCGGCTGTCCCCCGAGGATGCGGCGAGGGTCGAGGCGGCCATGACGGAGACCGAGATCCTGCACCTCGCCGACCGGCCCGTCTCCGCCCTGTCGGGCGGCGAGCGGGCGCGGGTCGCGCTGGCGCGCGTCTTCGCGGCCGGCGCGCCGGTGCTCCTCGCCGACGAGCCCATCGCGGCGCTCGATCCCCGCCACCAGCTCGACGTCGCGGCCGCGCTCCGGCGGCGCGCGGAGGCCGGCGCCGTCGTCGCGCTCGTCACGCACGATCTCGGGCTCGCCGCCCGGTTCGCCGATCGCGTCCTCGTCCTGCGGGACGGGCGGGTGGCGGCGGCCGGGCCGCCCGAGGAGGCGCTCGCGCCCGGCGTCCTGTCGGAGGTGTTCGACATCGCGGCCTATCGGGCCGTGCACGAGGGGCGTCCGGTCCTCGTCCCATGGGCGTGATCCGGCGCCTCCTCGCGGCGGCGCTCCTCGTCGTCGGCGGCGCGTCCGGGGCGCTCGCGGCGGGGCCGAGGCTCGTCTCCATCAACCTCTGCACGGACCAGCTCGCGCTCGAACTCGCCGATCCGGACCAGATCCTCGGGCTCGGCCCCTTCGCGATCGACCAGCTGCGGAGCCCCTACGCGGAGCGCGCCGCCGCCTTCCGCCGCCTGTCGGGGATGGCCGAGGAGGTCGTGGCGCTGCAGCCGGACCTCGTGCTCGCGGGCCGCTACACGAAGCGGGCGACGCGCGAGCTCGTGCGGGCGCAGGGCCTGCCGCTGGTCGAGCTCGATCCGCCGCGCACCATCGCCGACGCCGTCCGCCAGCTGCGCGAGATGGCGGCCCGGCTCGGGCATCCGGAGCGGGGCGAGGAGGCCGTCTCGCGCATCGATCGCTCGCTCGCGGCGGCGCGCGCCCTGGCGCTCAAGCGGCCGGAGAGCGTGCTCGCCGTCCAGCGCCGCGGCTGGATCGCCGGCGGCGGCACCATGGTCGGCTCGATCATGGAGGCGGTGGGCCTGCGCAATGCCGGCGCCGACCTCTCGAAGGGGCTCGGCCGGCAGGTGCCGCTCGAGGTGCTGGTCGCGAGCCGGCCGGATCTCCTGCTGCTCGGCGCGACCTCCGAACGGGCCGACGACCAGGGCAGCGCGCTTCTCCAGCATCCCGCGCTCCGCCGCCTCTGGCCGGCCGAGAAGCGGCTGGTCCTGCCGGAGCGACTCGGCGCATCCTGCGGCGGCGCGACCCTGGCCGACGCCATCGACTGGCTGGCGCGCGCCGTGGAGCGCCTGCCGTGATCCTGCACGCCGACGCGCTGGAGATCCTGCTCCTCGCGCTCGCCTTCGACGCCGTCATCGGCGACCCGGACCGCATCTGGCGGCGCGTCCCGCACCCGGTGGTCTGGATCGGCGCCCTGATCGGCTGGGCGGATCGCCTCCTGAACCGTCCCGCCTGGTCGGACGAGACGCGGCGCGCCGCGGGCGCTCTGGCGCTCCTCGCGATCCTCGGCCTCGCGGCGCTGACGGCCTCGGCCGTCGAGGAGGCGCTGCGCCGCCTGCCGCTCGGCGGCGTGCTGGTCGCGGCCGTCGCCTCCGTGTTCCTGGCGCAGCGGAGCCTCGCGGAGCATGTCGGCCGGGTGCGGGACGCGTTCGCGTCGAGCGGGCTGCCGGCGGCGCGGCTCGCCGTCTCCATGATCGTCGGGCGGGACCCCGACCGGCTCGACGAGGCCGGCGTCTCCCGGGCCGCCATCGAATCGGCGGCGGAGAACTTCTCGGACGGCATCGTCGCGCCGGCCCTCTGGTTCGCCCTCCTCGGGCTTCCCGGCCTCGTCGCCTACAAGGCGCTGAACACGGCCGATTCGATGATCGGCCATCTCTCCGTCCGCCACCGCGCCTTCGGCTGGGCGGCGGCCCGGCTCGACGACGTCGCGAACCTCCTGCCGGCCCGGATCGCGGGCGGCCTCGTCGCCGGGGCGGCGCCGTTGGCCCGCGGGCGGATCGGCACGGCGTTCCGGACCATGCTGCGCGACGCGCCGCGACACCGCTCGCCGAATGCGGGCTGGCCCGAAGCCGCCATGGCGGGCGCCCTCGGGCTGGCGCTCGCCGGCCCCCGCACCTACGCGAGCGGCACGGTGGAGGATCCGTTCCTCAATCCCGAGGGCCGCCGCGACGCGCGGGCGGCGGATATCGGCCGCGCGCTCCGCGTCATGACGGGCGCCGCCGTCCTGCACGCCGCCCTGTACGGCTCGCTCGCGCTCGCGGCCTGGTAGCGCTCCCGCCGCTCCCCGGAGGCGGCCGGGGCCACCCTCGCCCGCTCACCCCGACGGACGTCGGAGCCCAGGGCCCGGGCACGTTGCTCCGCCCGGCGGCGCATCAGCGCGAGCGTGCGATGGCGAGCAGGAGGTCGAGGTCGAGATGGGCCTCGAGATGGTCGGCGAGGGCGTCGAGCGCGTCCTCGATCCCGGTCTCGTAGGCGAGGGACGAGGCGATGCCGAATCCGTCGAGATAGGCCCGCCGGAAGGCGTCCGAGGCGAAGAGGCCGTGGACGTAGCAGCCTTCGACGCGGCCGTCGGGGGACATCGCGCCGTCCGGCCGCCCGTCGGCGAGGTCGAGCACGGGGCGGGCG
>JAEUAC010000255.1 GCA_019695455.1 Methylorubrum extorquens
CGTGGACGTGCGGCTCCTGCCGCCTCCGCTCGGGCTGTCGGAGTTCTACGCCGCCCGCTCCGGGCTCGCCCTCGCCGGTCTCGACCCGCTCAGCTACTGGCTCGCCGGCGGCCCGGCCCTCGGCAGCCCCGCCCACACGGTCGAGACCGACGGCCTCGTCTGGCGCTTCGCGGAGCCGGCGAACCGCGCGGCCTTCCTCCACGATCCCGGCTCCTTCCTGCCGCGCGTCGGCGGCTTCGACGCCCAGGCCCTCGCGGCCGGGCGCCTCGCGGATGCCGATCCGCGCGTCTTCGCGATCCGCGACAGGCGGCTCTACCTCTTCCGCGACCCCGGCGCGCGCGCCCGCTTCCTGGAGGATCCGGACGCGCCGGCCCGGGCGGAGGCGGCCTGGCCCGCCTTCCGGGCGGGGCTCGTCGGCGGCTAGGAGCAGGATGCGGGCAGGCGCACGGCCGCGGCGAGGCTCGGATCGCCCAGCACGGCGAAGGGGCCGTTGCGGTAGCCGCGGGCTGCGTGCCCGTAGCTGGGCGGGCCGCCGTCCGGCCCGACGAGGCTGCCGCCGGCCCGGGTGACGATGAGGTCCCCCGCCGCGCTGTCCCATTCCATGGTCGGCCCGCAGCGCACGTAGAGGTCGGCCTCGCCGGACGCGATCAGGCCGAACTTGAGGGCGGAGCCGGCCGTCCGTCGCTCCGTCACGCCGAGCGGTTCCAGGCAGACGTCCTCGGCCGGGTCGCCGTGGCGACGGCTGACCAGGGCGACGCGGCCCGCCGGCGCCGCCCGGGTGGCGATCCGCACCCAGTCGAGAGGCGGACCCGCGGCCGGGATCGGAGCCTCCTCGGCGATGCCGCCCGCCGCCCAGACGCGGGCCCGTCCCGGCGCCGCGATCGCGGCCGCGACGGGACGTCCGCCGCGCACGAGCGCGATGTTCACGGCGTATTCGTCCGTCCCCGCGAGGTATTCGCGCGTGCCGTCGAGCGGATCGACGAGGAAGAGGAGATCCTCCCCGTGCGGGGCCGCCCCGGCCTCCTCGGCCACCACGGGCACCTCCGGGAACAGGGCGGCGAGGCGCCGGAGGATCAGGGCCTCGCTCGCGAGGTCGGCCGCCGTCGACGGCGATCCGTCGGCCTTCTCCACCCGGCCGAGGGTCCGATCCTGCGCGGCGGCCGCGATCCGCCCGGCCTCGACGGCGATGGCGGCGATCGCGCGGGCGACCTCCTGGTGGTCGGCCTCCGGCCCGAGTTCGGCATTCATCCACATGTCGCTGCCCCGGCCGGCGCCCCTGGCGACGCGCCCTTCTTTCCAAGCCGCCGACCCGCGGCTATCGACGCCTGTTCTCGCATGATTCGCGGCAGCCCGTGGGCTGGCCGCCGGAGCCGTCCATGGCCAAGGTCGAGCTGAGCGCCCTGGATCTCGCGGCACTCCTCTGCTCCAAGGTGTGTCACGACGTGATCAGCCCCGTGGGCGCGATCGTGAACGGACTCGAGGTGCTGGAGGACGACAAGGACGCCTCCATGCAGGAATTCGCGCTCGACCTGATCCGTCGCAGCGCGACCCAGGCCTCCGCCCGCCTCCAATACGCGCGTCTCGCCTTCGGGGCGGCGGGTTCGGCGGGCGCCGCGATCGATCTCGGCGATGCCGAGGCCGTCGCGAAGGGCATGTTCAACGACGAGAAGATCAGCCTGACCTGGTCGTCGCCCCGGCTCCTCATGCCGAAGAACCGCGTGAAGCTCCTCCTGAACCTCGTCATGCTGGCCACCAACGCCATCCCGCGCGGGGGCTCGATCGACGTGACGGTGATCTCGGCGGGCGAGGACGACGCGTCCTTCACGCTCGCCGCCAAGGGCCTCAACGCGCGCATCCCGGCCCATTCGGAAGCGATGCTCCGGGCCGAGCCGGAGAGCGGCCAGGTCGATGCCCATGCCATCCAGATCTACTACACGGGCATGATCGCCCGCGAGGCCGGCATGAGCGTCGCGATGACGATCGAGGGCGACACCGTCGTCATCTCGGCCGAGAGGATCTGAAAGGGGTCCGCCTCCCCCGAAACGGCGGACATTCCGCCGCACCCTAATCGAACGGAAAGGATCTTCGGTCAGTCTCCCGCCGACACGGAGGGTGGTTGAGCGGGATGATCGTCGCGGACGGTCTCTTGGCGGAGTTCCTGAGCGAGGCGACGAGCCATCTCGACGCCGCGGACAGGGAACTCGCGCGCCTGCCACAGGACGGGCCTGCCGCGATCCTGGGCATCCTGCGGAGGATCCACACCATCCGCGGAACGGCCGGATTCCTGGACCTGCCGCATCTCGAACAGCTGCAGGTGGTCGAGATCGTGCTCGACGACCTCCGGAACCGGGAGGTCCTGCCCGACGACGTCGGCCGGAGGGTGCGCGGCGCGCTCGCCATCGCGCGGGCCATCGTGACGTCCGCCGAAAGGCCCGTCCCGGTGCCGACGCGTCCGACGCCGCAGGACCGGTCCGACGATTCGGCGCGGCAGGACGGGCCGCTGCTGCTCGTGCCGGGCGCCGCGATCGACCGCATGGCGGGGTTGGCCGCGGCGCTGGCTTCGCCGGACGGCAGCGATCCGGGCCTGGGCCGCGCGCTGACGGCGCAGCTCGGGCGCGAGATCGAGGGCGTGCGCCGGCAGCCGCTCAGCTCCGCGTGGAGCAAGCTCGGCCGCCTCGTCGCCGAGATCGCGGCGGCGACGGGCAAGACCATCGCGTTCGACGCCTCCGGCGGCGACGTCACGCTCGACTACCGGGCGGTCCTGCTCGTCCGGGACGCGCTCACGCATCTCGTCCGCAATGCGGCCCATCACGGCATCGAGACCCCCGCCGGACGATTGGAGCGCGGGAAGCCGCTGGCCGGATCGATCCGCGTCTCGGCCGAGACCGGCCCCGGCGAGGTCGTGATCGACGTCGTCGACGACGGCGCGGGGCTCGACCTGGACGCGATCCGCTCCCGCGCCGTCACGCTCGGGCTGATGAGCGACGAGGCGGCGCGCGGGCTCGACGACGCGCGCGCCGCCGAGATCGTCTTCGCGCCGGGTTTCTCCACCTCCGACCGCGTCGGGGCTCTCTCGGGGCTCGGCATCGGCCTGGACGTGGTCTGCGCCAACATCGCCGAACTCGGAGGGCGGGTCTCGCTGGACGCCATGACCGGCGCCGGGCTCCGCATCGCCATCGCGATCCCGATCCGGTCGGCGCCGGCGGAGAGCCCGCGGCGGAGTGCGCCGCAGGCGGCGGCGCCCGTCCTGGTCGCGGCCCGCCGGGGCGCCGGACGCGACACCCTGCAGAGGCTTCTCTCGACGCTCGGCCACGCCGTGGAGACGGCCGACGATGCCGGCTCCGCGCTCGCCACCGCGCTCGGCCGGCCCCTGGCCGCGATCATCGCGGATCACGACCTGCCCGATCGGCCCGGGCTCGACCTCGCCCGCGCCCTTCGGCGCCATCCTCCCACGGCCGCGCTCGCGATCGTGCTGCTTCTGCCGTCCGGAACGCGGGTTTCCGAATCGGACAGGCGCTCGCTCGATCTCGTCGCCATCCCCCATCCGTTCGGCCGGACCTCGCTGCGAGGTCCGGTCCCCGGCCGGAGCGCCGCATGATCCCGCTCCGGGCCCTGGAGATCCGACCATGAAGCAGTTCCTGATCGTCGACGATTCGGCCGTGATCCGGAAGGTCGCGCGACGCATCCTGGAAGGTCTCGCCCTGCAGGTGACCGAGGCCGAATGCGGGGAGGACGCGGTCGCGCTCTGCCGCGAGGCGATGCCGGACGCGATCCTGCTCGACGCCGCCATGCCCACCATGGACGGGTTCGAGGCTCTCCGGGCCGTGCGCGCCCTGCCGGGCGGCGACGCGCCGAAGATCGTCCTCTGCACGATGGAGAACGACCTCGCCCAGCGGGCGCGGGCCCGCCATGCGGGTGCCGACGACTACATGATGAAGCCGTTCGACCGCACGTCGGTGATGAACAAGCTTCAGGACGTCGGCGTGATCTGAGCCGGCCCGACGGCCACCTGTCGGAGCGCCTCGCCCACCATCATGGCGGCCGCGACGGCGACGTTGAGGGATCGCAGGCCCGGCCGGATCGGCACCACGAGCCTCGCGGTCGCGGCCTGGTGCACGAGGTCGGGAACGCCCGCGCTCTCGCGTCCGACCATCAGGATGTCGTCCGGCGCGAAGGCGAAGGCAGTGTAGGCCTGCGCCGCGCGCGTCGTCGCGAGCACGAGGCGGGCCCCCGTCTCGCGCCGGGACGCCTCGAAGGCCGCGAAGTCGACATGCCGCCGCAGGTCGAGTGCCCCGAGATAGTCGAGCCCGGCCCGCCGAAGGTTGCGGTCGGAGACGTCGAACCCGGCCGGCTCCACGATGTCGATCCCGATACCGAGGCAGGCCGCCATCCGCATCAGGGTGCCGGCGTTCTGCGGGATGTCCGGCTGGAAGAGCGCGAGCCGCAGGAGTTCAGCCCCGACGCTCGATCCGCGGCGCGGGCCCGGCCCGGGGCGGCTCGCGCACCACGGCGTAATCGGCGGGATCGAGATCGATCACGCCCGGCCGCGCCGCCGGGCCGGCGCGCCGCAGCGGCGCGCGCTCCGCCCGGCCGACGAGCCGGTCGAAGAGCCACGGCACGGACAGGATGGCGAGCGACACGAGGCCCCACACGACGAGGATGGCGGAATTCGACGCACCCCGGACCCAGCCGAGCGCGCGGAAGACCCATTCCACGGTCTCGGGATCGGTCGAGAACCAATCCGCGTTCCGCATGGCGGTCCCGGTCGCGAGGTCCAGCACGCCGTAGGCCGCGAAGGCGAACAGCGACCAGAGCGCGACCGAGACCCAGCCGCCGATCCAGAGAAGACGGCTCATCGGACGGTCTTCGCCGGCCCGGCGGACGATGCCGGGCCGCCCGACACGACCGTGTACTCGGCATCGATGACGCCCTTGCGGGCCTCCTGGGCGAGATGGTCGCGCAGGATCTTCATGTTGCGCCGGTTCGACTTGAACATGGCGTCGAAGGCGTCGCCCGCGAAGGGGATCGCGCCGATCGCCGTGTCGACGGCGACGTTGCCGATCATCCGGGCGACCTTCCAGCGGGGCAGGCCGAGCCTGCGCGCCTCCCAGACGATGTAGCTCGACAGGCAGGCCGACACGGCGTCGCCGACGAACGGCACGAGACCGATCAGGGCGTCGAGACCGACCCGGATGCGGGTGCCCGGCAGGACGAAGGCCGTGTCGAGCAGATGCGCCAACGCCTCGAGCCGCGCCACGGTCGCGGCGCGATCCGGGCCGGTCGCGCTGATCGCCTCGAAGACAGCCGTGGGTGCCGCGCGCATCGCTCCGCTTTCCTGGCGCCCTTCGGCGCCCCTGGTCCGGCGCGGTCTCGCGCCGCCGATGAAGTGGCCCCGCCCCGACCCGGCTGCAAGATCGCCGGGGCCGGCGCGCCTCAGAAGAGGAAGTAGCGCTGGGCCATGGGCAGCACGTCGGCGGGCTCGCAGACGAGCAGCTCGCCGTCGGCCCTGACGTCGTAGGTCTCCGGATCGACCTCGATCTCCGGCATCGCGTCGTTCAGGACCATGTCCTTCTTGCCGATGCCGCCCCGCACGTTCTCCACCGCGACGAGCTGCTTGCCGAGCCCGAGCCGGTGGGCGAGGCCGTCCTCGATCGCGGCGCCCGACACGAAGGTCAGCGAGGTGGCGAGCCGCGCCTTGCCGTAGGCGCCGAACATGGGCCGGTAATGGACAGGCTGCGGCGTCGGGATGGAGGCGTTCGGATCGCCCATCGGGGCGGCCGCGATGGCGCCCCCCTTCACGATGCAATCCGGCTTCACGCCGAAGAAGGCCGGCGACCAGACGACGAGATCGGCGAGCTTGCCCCGCTCGACGGATCCGATGTGCCGCGACACCCCGTGCGCGATGGCCGGGTTGATCGTGTACTTGGCCACGTAGCGCCGGGCCCGCAGGTTGTCGTTGCCCGGCGCCTCGCCGGGCAGCGGGCCGCGCTGGCGCTTCATCTTGTCGGCCGTCTGCCATGTCCGGATGATGACCTCGCCGACCCGGCCCATCGCCTGCGAATCCGACGACATCATCGAGAGCGCGCCGAGATCGTGCAGGATGTCCTCGGCCGCGATGGTCTCCTTGCGGATCCGGCTCTCGGCGAAGGCGAGGTCCTCGGGGATCGAGGGCGAGAGGTGGTGGCAGACCATCAGCATGTCGAGATGCTCGTCGATGGTGTTGCGCGTGTAGGGCCGGGTCGGGTTCGTGGACGAGGGCAGGACGTTGGGCAGCCCCGCCACCTTGATGATGTCCGGCGCGTGCCCGCCCCCCGCGCCCTCCGTGTGGAAGGCGTGGATGGTCCGGCCCTTGAACGCCGCGATCGTGTCCTCGACGAACCCGCTCTCGTTCAGCGTGTCCGTGTGGATCATGACCTGCACGTCGAACCGGTCCGCGACCGCGAGGCAATTGTCGATCGCGGCGGGGGTCGTGCCCCAATCCTCGTGGAGCTTGAGGGCGCAGGCGCCGGCGCGCACCATCTCCTCCAGGGCCGCGGGCTGCGAGGCGTTGCCCTTGCCGGTGAAGCCGAGATTGACGGGGAAGGACTCGGCCGCCTCGATCATGCGGGCGAGGTGCCAGGGTCCGGGCGTGCAGGTCGTCGCGAAGGTGCCGTGCGCCGGTCCCGTGCCGCCGCCCAGCATCGAGGTCACGCCCGACATCAGCGCCTCCTCGATCTGCTGCGGGCAGATGAAGTGGATATGCGTGTCGAACCCGCCGGCCGTGACGATCTTGCCTTCGGCCGCGATGACCTCCGTGCCCGGTCCCACGACGATGTCCACGCCGGACTGGACGTCCGGGTTGCCGGCCTTGCCGATCGCGACGATGCGGCCGCTCGCGATGCCGATGTCGGCCTTCACGATCCCCCAATGGTCGAGGATGACGGCGTTCGTGATGACCGTGTCGACGGCACCCGCGAAGTTGGGCGTCTGGGACTGGCCCATCCCGTCCCGGATGACCTTGCCGCCGCCGAACTTCACCTCCTCGCCATAGGTCGTGTGGTCCCGCTCGACCTCGATGACGAGCGACGTGTCGGCGAGCCGGATGCGGTCGCCCGTCGTCGGCCCGAACATGTCCGCATAGGCGGCGCGGGGCAGAGAGGCGGCTTTTCGTTCGTTCGTCATCACAGGGCTCCCATCACGTCCTG
>JAEUAC010000257.1 GCA_019695455.1 Methylorubrum extorquens
CCCGGGTCTCGGCGGCCGAGCGGATCAAGACGCTGCACGGCTCGGCCATCGCCTCGCCCTCCGACGAGCGCGACATGGTGGCCGTGCCGCAGGTCGACGACGAGGACGACCGCGAAGTCTCGAGCCACGTGCCGAAGGCGCATCTCGTGCGCATCATCCGGCCGCGGATCGAGGAGATCCTGGAGCTGGTGCGCGACCGCCTCCGGACCGCCGGCTTCGCGGCGCAGGCCGGGCGCCGCGTCGTGCTGACGGGCGGCGCGGCGCAGCTCACGGGACTGCCCGAGGTCGCCCGGCGGGTGCTCGGCGGGCAGATCCGGATCGGCCGGCCCCTCGGCATCAAGGGGCTGCCCGAGGCCGCGCGCGGCCCGGCCTTCTCGGCGGCGGTCGGCCTGCTGGTCTACCCGCAGGTCGCCCATCTCGAGCATTTCGAGCCGAAGGGGCAGGGCTTCTTCGCCGCCCGGCGCGAGCGGACATACATCGGCCGCATGGGCCGGTGGCTGCTCGACAGTTTCTAGAAACCCCGCCGCTCGGCGGAGCGGCGGACATCAACACGGGGCCATGAGAGGGCACACGATGATCAACCTTGGAGCCCCGGACATCCGGGAACTGAAGCCGCGCATCACGGTCTTCGGCGTCGGCGGCGCCGGCGGCAACGCCGTGAACAACATGATCGATTCGGGCCTCATGGGCTGCGAGTTCGTCTGCGCGAACACGGATTCGCAGGCGCTCACGTCGTCGCGCTGCGAGCGCATCATCCAGATGGGCGTGGGCGTCACGATGGGCCTCGGCGCGGGCTCCCAGCCGGAGATCGGCCGGGCCGCCGCCGACGAGGTGATGGACGAGATCCGCGACCAGCTCGCCGGCGCCCACATGGCCTTCATCACGGCCGGCATGGGCGGCGGCACGGGCACGGGCGCGGCGCCCGTGATCGCGCGGGCGGCCCGCGAGATGGGCATCCTCACGGTCGGCGTCGTCACGAAGCCGTTCCAGTTCGAGGGCCAGCGCCGGATGCGCATCGCCGAGGCGGGCGTCACCGAGCTGCAGCAGCACGTCGACACGCTCATCGTGATCCCGAACCAGAACCTGTTCCGGGTCGCGAACGAGAAGACGACCTTCGCGGACGCCTTCGCGATGGCCGACCAGGTCCTCTATTCGGGCGTGGCCTGCATCACGGACCTGATGGTCAAGGAAGGCCTCATCAACCTCGACTTCGCCGACGTGCGCTCGATCATGCGCGGCATGGGCAAGGCCATGATGGGCACGGGCGAGGCGACGGGCGAGAAGCGCGCGAACCGGGCCGCCGAGGCCGCGATCGCGAACCCGCTCCTCGACGACGTGTCGATGAAGGGCGCCCGCGGGCTCCTGATCTCCATCACGGGCGGCCGCGACATGACGCTGTACGAGCTGGACGAGGCGGCGACCCGCATCCGCGAGGAGGTCGATCCCGAGGCGAACATCATCCTCGGCGCGACCTTCGACGAGAGCCTCGAGGGCACGATCCGGGTGTCGGTCGTCGCGACCGGCATCGACCAGCCGGCGATCGCCGAATCGCCGATCTCGGCGACCGAGCAGCGCATCGCCGAGGTGGCCGAGCGCCTGCGGGCCGAGGCCCGCGCGCGCGCCGTGCAGCCCGGCATGCCCCGCGCCAACCCGATCGCGGAGCCGATCGCCCGCGCGCCCGAGCCGGCGCCGGTCGTGCGCGCGGCCGAGATCGTCCGGCAGGCGGCAGAGCCCGTCCGGGCGGCTCCCGAGCCGGTCGCCGCGTCCGCGATCCACGACGAGCCGGAGGCCGCCCCGGCCGCGATCCCGGTCCACGACGCCTACGAGGCCGAGCTCGACTCGGCCCCGATGCCGGCCCCGGCCACCTTCGCGCCGGCCCAGGCCGAGCGCGTGATCCGGCCGGCCCGCATGCCCCGCGTCGAGGACCTGCCGGTCCAGGCCCAGAAGCAGATCCGGGCCGTCCGCGGCGGCGCGGAGGTCGATCCGGCCGGCGGCGAGCGCAAGAGCCTGCTGCAGCGCCTCGCGACCGTCGGCTTCGGCCGGCGCGACGAGGCCGGCCCGGTCGGCCAGGCGGCCGTTCCGGCCGAGACGCGCGCGGCCGTCCCCGGCCCCGTCGCCGACTACGCCCGGCGCGTGCCGGGCGCCGCCGGAAAGCTCGCGCAGGGGCAGCTCGACGGCCACGGCCGGGGCGTCCCGGCGCGCGCCGCCGAGGAGGACCACCTGGAGATCCCGGCCTTCCTGCGCCGCCAATCCAGCTGAACCGTCAACGGCTTGCGACATGCGACGGCCCCGGTCACGCCGGGGCCGTTTGCGTTACGTCGCTGTAACATTGAGAAAGAAAGAGTGATTTGCGTGGAACCCGCCCCTGACTATGGTGCGGGCACGTCAAGGTTAAGGGACAGCCTGTCCGCGTGAATGGACGGCATCCCATTTCGGGGCATTCAGCAGCGGGTGAGCCTTTGAGCGTCGTGGGACCGTCGTCCCGCGTCGGTCGATCTCGGCCCGAGGTGATCGAATGAAGCTAGGTCAACAGGTCACGCTGCGCGCGCCGGTCTCGATGTCGGGGACCGGAGTGCACTCGGGCAAGGATATCTCCCTCCACCTGCATCCGGCGCAGGCCCGCCACGGGATCGTCTTCCTCCGAACCGGCCTTCCGGGCGGCGAGGACAGGCTGATCGAGGCGCGCAGCACCGAGGTCGCGGCGACGGAGCTCTGCACCGTGATCGGGGACCGCCACCAGGGCGCGGTCGCCACCGTCGAGCACCTGATGGCCGCCTTCATGGGCCTCGGCGTCGACAACGTGCTGGTCGAGATCGACGGACCCGAGGTCCCGATCTTCGACGGCAGTTCCCAGGCCTTCGTGGAGGCGATCGACGCGGTCGGTCTCGTCCGCTGCAGCGCCCCGCGGCGCCATCTCAAGGTCCTCCGGCCGGTCCGCGCCACGCTCGGCATCGGCACGGCGGAGCTGCTGCCCCGGGCCCGCGGCTTCGGCCTCGACGTCGAGATCAAGTTCGACAACCCGCTCATCGGCCGCCAGCGCAAGGTCGGCGAGCTCACCCCCGACTTCTTCCGCCGCGAGATCGCCCGCGCCCGCACGTTCGGCTTCATCGGCGACGTCGAGAAGCTCTGGAAGGCCGGGTTCGCCCTCGGCGCGTCGCTCGACAACACCGTCGCCATCGGCGAGGAGCGGATCCTCAACCCCGAAGGCCTGCGCTTCGCCGACGAGTTCGTCCGCCACAAGATGCTGGACGCGGTCGGCGACCTGTCGCTCGCCGGCATGCCCATCCAGGGCACGTACAAGTCGTTCTGCGGCGGACATCGCCTCAATGTCGCCGTCTTGGAAGAGCTGTTCTCCGACAGGGCGAACTACGCGATCGTGGACGACGGAGCCCGGCGCGAATCCGGCTACGCCGAGATCGGCGGCGGGATCGCGGTCCCGGCCTTCGCACCCGACGTCCACTGACGGATCGGTGCCGTCCCGCCCTGTGGCGCCGCTGCGTCTGGTAGTGCGGCTCGGTCTCGCGTAGGACACGACCCGCGACAAGCGGAGGCCTAAGGACCGAATGGTCCAGGCCGTGAGGGGAATGGCGCGCATGTCATTGGTCAGGAATGCCGGAGCCGGACGGTTCGGCGTCGCCCTTCGGGCGGTGGCACTGGGCGCGGTCGCGACGGCGCTCGCCGGCTGCGACACGCTGTCTTCGTTGAACCCGTTCGACACGTCCGAGAAGTACGAGATGAAGATCGTACAGGACGTCCCGGCCGAGAAGATCTACGACGACGGGCTGGCCCGGCTGAAGTCGAGCGACCACGAGGGTGCGACCAAGAAGTTCGCCCAGCTCACCAAGAACTACCCCTATTCCGAGTGGGCGCGCCGCGGCCTCATCATGGAAGCGTTCTCGAACTACGAGGCGCAGAAGTGGGACGACGCGATCACGGCGTCGAAGAGCTACATCGCGAAGTATCCGAACACGAAGGATGCCGCCTACGCGCAGTATCTCTACGCGATGTCGAACTACAACCAGATCCCGGACGTCACGCGCGACCAGGATCGGTCCGAGAAGGCGCTGACGGCCCTCCAGGAGCTGGTGCAGAAGTACCCGAAGTCGGAATACGTGTCCGACGCGCGGAGCCGCATCCAGATCGCCCGCGACCAGCTCGCCGGCAAGGAGATGGAGGTCGGCCGCTACTATCTCGAGCGCCGCAACTTCCCCGCCGCCATCAACCGCTTCCGCGACGTCGTCGCCAAGTACCAGACGACGCGCCATGTCGAGGAGGCGCTGATGCGCCTCACCGAGGCCTACATGGCCCTGGGCATCACGCAGGAGGCCCAGACGGCCGCGGCCGTGCTCGGGCACAACTTCCCGGACAGCCCCTGGTACAAGGACGCCTACACGCTCGTCCGCTCGAACGGCCTCGAGCCGCGCGAGGAGAGCGGGTCCTGGATCAGCCGGACCTTCAAGGGCCTGAAGGTCGCCGCCCTCGGCGAGTGATCGCGCGCCGGCTTCGGGCCGGCCCGCGCCGGACAACGTGATCCCGACCGGGCCCGACGCGGCCCGGCCGGCCCGTCCCCGGGGCCGGGCCGGATTCCTCTTTCCCCCATCATGCTCTAGGGTCCCGGCCCGATGCTGGCCGACCTCCTCATCCGCGACATCGTCCTGATCGACCGGCTGGAGCTGCGCTTCCCGGCCGGCCTCTCCGTGCTCACGGGCGAGACGGGCGCGGGCAAGTCCATCCTCCTCGATGCGTTCTCCCTCGCGCTCGGCGCGCGCGGCGACGGCGGGCTCGTGCGCCACGGGGCCGAGCGCGGCCAGGTCACGGCCGCGTTCGACGTGCCGGCCGGCCACCCCGCCCGCGAGACGGCCCGGATGGCCGATCTCGACGTCGAGGGCGACGTGATCCTGCGCCGCGTGCAGTTCGCGGACGGGCGCACGCGGGCCTTCGTCAACGACCAGCCCGTCAGCGTCCAGGTGCTCCGTCAGATCGGCGCGACGCTGGTCGAGATCCACGGCCAGCACGACGACCGGGCGCTCGTGGACCCGGCGAGCCACCGGGCCATCCTCGACGCCCATGCCGGGCTCGGCCACGAGGTGCGGGCGGTCGGCGAGGCCGCGACGCGCCTGCGCCGGGTGCGGCAGGACCTCGCCGCGCACGCGGCCCATGTCGAGACGATGCGCCGCGAGACGGACTACCTGACGCACGCCCATGCCGAACTGGCCGAGCTCGATCCCGTGCCGGGCGAGGAGGAGGCGCTGACCGCCCGACGCGCCCTCATGATGGCGTCGGAGAAGATCGCGCAGGACCTGTCGGACGCGGCGGAGCTCGTCGGCGGCTCGGGCTCGGCCGTGCCGGCGCTCTCGGCCGCCCTGCGCAAGCTGGAGCGGCGCGCGGGCGACGTCGACGTGCTGATCGGGGCCGCCAAGACGGCGCTCGATACCGTCCTCGTCGCCTACGACGAGGCCCGCCTCGCGCTCGACGACGCGATCCGGGCCTGCGACTTCGAACCCGCCGAGCTGGAGCGGGCGGAGGAGCGGCTGTTCAAGCTGCGGGCGGCCGGCCGCAAGCACGGCGTCCCCGTCGACGATCTCGCCGGCCTCATGGCGACCTTCGCCGGGAAGATCGCCGCGATCGAGACCGACGAGGAGACGCTGGTCGGCCTGCGGGCGGCCGAGGAGGAGGCGGAGACGGCCTACGTGGCGGCGGCCTCCATGCTGTCGGACGCGCGGCGCATCGCGGCCGCGAGCCTCGACGCGGCCGTGGACCGCGAGCTCGCGCCCCTCAAGCTCGAACGCGCGCGCTTCGTCACGCAGGTGGAGACGAACCGCGACTCGCGCGATCCCTCCGGCTTCGACCGCGTCGAGTTCTGGGCGCAGACCAATCCCGGCACGCGGCCCGGGCCGGTCATGAAGGTCGCGTCCGGCGGCGAGCTGTCGCGCTTCATCCTGGCCCTGAAGGTCGTCCTGGCGGATCGCGGCTCCGCGCCGACGCTCGTCTTCGACGAGGTCGACACGGGCGTGGGCGGGGCCGTCTCGGAGGCCATCGGGCAGCGCCTCGCCCGGCTCGCCGAGCGCGTGCAGGTCATGGCCGTGACCCACGCGCCCCAGGTCGCCGCCCAGGCCCGGAACCATTTCCTGATCGCCAAGGAGGACCGGGGGGAGGGCGTCGCGACGGGCGTCGTCGCGCTCGAACCCGCCCACCGCCGCGAGGAGATCGCCCGCATGCTGGCCGGCGCCGCCGTCACGGACGAGGCGCGGGCGGCCGCCTCCCGCCTGATCGAGGCGGGTCACGGCCGCCTGCCCGAGGCTCCGGCCCCGTCGCGCCGCCGCAAGGCGGTCGGCTGACATGACCCGCGCGTTCCGGCCCCCGTCGGCCGCCTCGGCTGGCGGGCCTGCGTCCGTCCAGGCTGCGGTCCGGTCCGCGGCTCAGGACGACGAGGTGGGTGGATCGCGGCGCCGGTCCCGCGGCGTCGCAGGCTGACATGGCCCGCAAGGCGAAGCCCCTCGATCCCATCCTGGCGGCCGCGGGCCGTGCCGGCCCGTCCGCAGGGGACGACCCGGCGGCGGCAGGGCGCGAGCACGCCGCTCTCGGGCGCGAGCTCGCCGAGCACGACCGCCGCTACTACCAGGACGACGCCCCGACGATCCCGGACGCGGAGTACGACGCCCTCCGCCGCCGCTACGCGGCCCTGGAGGCGGCCCATCCCGGCCTCGCGACGCCCGAGAGCCTGACGGGCAAGGTCGGGGCGGCGCCGTCCTCGACCTTCCGCAAGCACCGGCACGCGGTGCCGATGCTGTCGCTCGCCAACGCCTTCTCGGACGAGGAGGTCGCGGAATTCGTGGCCCGCATCCGGCGGTTCCTGGGTCTCGGGCCGGAGGTGCCGCTCGCCTTCACGGCCGAGCCCAAGATCGACGGCCTGTCGCTGTCGCTCCGCTACGAGCGCGGACGGCTCGCCGTGGCCGCCACCCGCGGCGACGGGGCGGTCGGCGAGGACGTCACGGCGAATGCCAGGACCGTCGGCGACATCCCCGAGACGCTGTCCGGCGATCCGCCGGAGATCGTGGAGGTCCGGGGCGAGATCTACCTGACGCACGCCGATTTCGCGGCGATCAACGCCGAGCAGGTGGCGGCCGGCCGTCCCGCCATCGCGAACCCGCGCAACGGCGCGGCCGGGAGCCTCCGGCAGAAGGACGTCGCCGTCACGGCCGCGCGGCCGCTCCGCTTCTTCGCCTATACGTGGGGGGAGATGTCGGTCCTGCCGGCCGACACCCAGGCCGGCATGCTGGACGCGCTCGCCTCGTACGGGTTCGCCGTGAACCCGCTGACCAAGCTCTGCTTCTCGCCGGAGGAACTGCTCGCGCAGCAGCGCCTGATCGGGGCGGAGCGGGCGTCGCTCGGCTACGACATCGACGGCGTCGTCTACAAGCTGAACGATCTCGGCCTGCAGGAGCGCCTCGGCTTCGTG
>JAEUAC010000337.1 GCA_019695455.1 Methylorubrum extorquens
CGTCCGGCCCATCACGAAGACGTAGCCGTCCTCGTCGAGGTAGCCGGCATCCGAGGTCGTGTAGTAGCCCGGGAAGGTCGCCAGATAGGTCTCGCGGAAGCGGGCGTCGTCGCCGTGGAGCGTCGGCAGGCAGGCGGGCGGCAGGGGCAGGCGGATCGCGAGCGTGCCCATGGTGCCGGCCGGGAGCGGCGTCCCGGCCTCGTCCAGCGCCTCCATCCGGTAGCCCGGCATCGGCACGGTCGGGGAGCCGTGCTTCACCGGCAGCGCGCCGAGGCCGATCGGGTTGCCGGCGATGGGCCAACCGGTCTCCGTCTGCCACCAATGGTCGATCACGGGCACGCCGAGCACGCGCTCGGCCCAGCGCACCGTGTCGGGATCGGCCCGCTCGCCGGCCAGGAACAGGGCGCGGAGCGCCGACAGGTCGTGCGCCCGCACCAGCGCGCCCTCCGGATCCTCCTTGCGGATGGCCCGCAGCGCGGTCGGCGCCGTGAACAGCGTGACGACGCGGTGCTCCGCCGCGACCCGCCAATAGGCGCCGGCGTCGGGCGTGCCGACGGGCTTGCCCTCGTAGAGCACGCTCGTCGCCCCGTGGAAGAGCGGCGCGTAGACGATGTAGGTGTGGCCGACCACCCAGCCGATGTCGGAGGCCGTCCAGAAGGTCTCGCCCGGCCGGACGCCGTAGAGGTTCGCCATGGACCAGAGCGGCGCGACGAGGTGGCCGCCCGTGTCGCGGACGACGCCCTTCGGCCGGCCGGTCGTGCCGGACGTGTAGAGGATGTAGAGCGGGTCGGTCCCCCGCACGGGCGCGCAGGGGGCCGAGAGCCCGCGCGACGCGGCGTCCGCCACCGCCTCCGCCCAGTCGAGGTCCCGCCCGGCGACCAGGGTCGCGGCGAGCTGCGGCCGCTGCAGGACGAGGCAGGCCTCCGGCCGGTGGGAGGAGAGCCGCAGCGCCTCGTCGAGGAGCGGCTTGTAGGCGACGACCCGGTTCGGCTCGAGGCCGCAGGAGGCGGCGAGCACGACCTTCGGCCGCGCGTCCTCGATGCGGGCGGCGAGCTCGGGCGCCGCGAAGCCGCCGAACACGACGGAATGCACGGCGCCGAGCCGCGCGACCGCCAGCATGGCGACGACCGCCTCCGGCACCATCGGCATGTAGACGACGACCCGGTCGCCGGGACCGACGCCCCTCTCGGCCAGGAGCCCCGCCAGCGTGCGGACGGCGTCCAGCATGGCGCCGTAGGTGAGGGTGCGGCGCGTGCCCGTGACGGGGCTGTCGTGGACGATGGCGGCCTGCTCGCCGCGGCCCGCCGCGACGTGGCGGTCGAGCGCGTTGTGGCAGGTGTTGGTGACGCCGTCCGGGAACCAGCGTCCGTACGTGCCGGCCGCGGGATCGAAGGCGCGGCGCGGCGGCTCGAACCAGTCGACGGCCGCGGCCGCCTCCAGCCAGAAGCCTTCGGGGTCGGCGAGCGAGCGCTCGTGGATCTCGCGGTAGCGGCTGGCCTGCATGGCGTGTCTCCCCGGCCGGGGAGTGGGGCCGGCCGGGCCCGCGAGGCAAGCGCGACGTTCGGCCAATGAAAAAGGGCGGCGCCTCGCGGCGCCGCCCTCGTTCGGGGTCGGACGGGGTCGGCGATCAGAACGTGATGCCGGCCTCGATCATGAAGCGGTCCTGTCCGGTCCGCGTGCCGCTGCGGGCGAAGCCGAAGCCGGGCGTGATGTCGTAGAGCTCGACATGCGCGTACTCGCCCCGGACGAACAGCTTGTCGAACGTGAAGGTCGGCGTGATCGTCACGGAGAAGGCCGAGGAGCCGGGCCCGTAGAGCAGCGACGGCGCCAGCCCGCCCGGCGTGCCGGATTGCGAGATGTATTCCAGACGGCCGCCGAGCGAGAAGTTGTCCGTGAAGTTGTAGGCCGCCAGGATGGCGCCGCCATACGTGGAGGCGCCGACCGGGATGCCGATGCCCGGATCGGCCGCGACGTTGGTGAACTGGAAGTACGGCGTGATCGTCAGAGGGCCGTTCGTGTAGGTGTAGTTGACGGACAGGATGCCCGAATTCTGCTGCAGCGGCAGGGTCGAGAACTGGTAGCGCAGGCTGCGGGCGAAGACGTTCTGGCGTCCGAGGTTGAGGCCGCCGTTGATGCCGAACGCGTTGTTGTCGTCGAGCTTGTAGGTGACGGCGCCCGTGAACCAGCTGAGCTCGCCCGAGAAGAAGCCGTCCGTCCCGGCGATCGAGGCCGACCACGGCCCGTCCGCGTAGTTCAACTGGACGCCCATGTTGATGATGTTCTCCTGATTGAACAGGAGGCCGCGGTTGATGTTAATGTTCTGGAAGGTGAAGGGCGCCTCCGAGCCGATCAGGGTCGGCATGCGGCCGCCCTGGATCGAGAACAGGTCGTTGATCTGGAACTTGCCGTAGGCGATCGGCAGGGGCGTGAAGAGCAGGTCCGCCTGGTCGAACGTGTTGAAGATCGGCAGGCCGAGGCCCGGGATCGAATAGGCGCCGCCCATGACGAAGAACTGGATCGGGCCCTCGGGCTTCTGGATCCAGGCCATCAGGTTGGTGAAGTCGACCCGATCGCGCCGGTCCCCGATCACGCCCGGGATGGGCGAGAACAGGAACGGGTTGTCCTGCGTGTAGGCGTAGCCCGAGATGGCGCCGCCCACGTAGATGTCGCCGAGCGGTCCGGCCGGGAAGCAGAACGGATCCGGGTTCGCCTTGATGGTCGGGCCGAAGGACGGATAGAGCAGCGTGGCCTTGCAGGCCTCGGGAACGGGAGCGATCGCCACCTTGGACGGCAGGTCGGCGGCCGCGGCCGCGCCCGACATCAATGCAGCGATCCCGAATAGGGCGCTCTTGGAACCTGCCCGCTTCATTGCCCCGTCACCTTCTTGGTTCGAATCTCGAATTGATCCAAAGCAAGGGGGCCAGAAAACACGCGAAGCGAAAACGTTGAAAGCGATGCAATTGCCTAGGCATTAGGCAAATTGGCGCGTGTGGCCACGGTTGGGCGGAACTGTGGCGATTGTGTCACAAGAATAGCGACGTTCCGTCAAGGATTGCGGCGAGGTCCCTTCCCGCCGCATCGCCGTCGGTCGGGTCCGATCGCAATCCGGTCAGCGCGCGAGCGCGGCCGTGCGGGTCGGCGCGCCGGCATCGACCTGGCGCTGCGGCGGCGTGGCCGGAGCGGCCTTCGGTGCGTTCCTGGCCGGCGTCGCGGCCGACTGGCGGCGCGGCGCCGGCC
>JAEUAC010000296.1 GCA_019695455.1 Methylorubrum extorquens
GAGTTTTTGAAGCCTCCGATCGCACGAGGCTACTAGTAAGAACCCAAAGAAGCGTTACGTGCTGTTCTACACGACCAAGCGCGTCGGCGGCGGCGTTCAGGACTTCGCGGCGATCAAGCTCCTGCGCTTCGCCGCCTGAGGAGGTGCGAGGGAGGCCGGAAGATCAGGCCGGCCCCCCTCGCGGTTTCGCCGCCCTCGCGGGCGGCGAACTCGGGACCGGGCGTTACGCCTTCGGCATCACGACCGTGTCGACGACGTGGATGACGCCGTTCGACTGGTTGACGTCGGCGATCGTGACCTTGGACTTGCCGCCCTTGGCGTCCGTCAGCTCGATGCCGCTGCCGACCTGCATGGCCGTCAGGTTCTCGCCCTCGACGGTCTTCAGCGTGGCCTTGCCGCCGCCGACGCGCTTGGTCGTGTAGAACAGCACGTAGGGCTTGGCCGAGAACGGGTCGCGCAGCACCCGGATGCCCGCCCGGTCCACCACGAGGTAGCCGCGGCCGAAATCGCCGAACGCGACCGAGAGCGAGTTCGCGGCGACGTCGGGCATGTCCTCCACCTCGGCCACCGGGAAGCCCAGAAGCGTCGCCGCGCCTCCCGCCACGCTCGGCGGCTGCCAGAGATAGACGCCCGTCTCGTCCTTGAACTTGCGGATGGTGGCCTGCGTCTTCCGGTTCATGACGAAGGTGGCGTTCTGCCGGTAGCCGGCCTTCAGGGCGTAGACGAGGTCCACGAGCACGTCGGACGGGTTGCCGGCCGTGAAGGCCCCGGCCGCTCCCGTCGAGATCGTCCCGAGCGACCCGAACGACCAGGACGCCTCCGCGACCGTCGGGGCGGCGAGGAAGCCCTTCGGCTTGTTGACGCCGTCCCCCTTCACGAAGGCCGTCGTCTCCTGCTCGGCGAAGACCGTCTCCACCTCCGAGGCGAGCCAGGCGTCGACGTCGACGACCGCGTCGTCGAGCAGCGTCTGCGTCGCGGCCGGCATGGCGTAGAGCTCCATGGCCGGGAAGGCGAGTTCGGCCAGCGTCGGGCCGTTCGTCTGCGGCCGGGCCGCCGCCTCGCCCACCCAGCCGGCCGCCGGCCCGACCGTCGAGAAGGCGCGCTTGTAGACCCCCGTCGACACGGTCCGCACGGCGGCGATGGCCCGGATCGGCGACAGGCCGGAGAGCCGCGACAGCACCTCCTTCTCGACCGCCGCCGGCACGAGATAGCCCCCGTCCGGCCCGGACCCGGCGGAGAGCGCCTTCTCCTCCAGCCGCTTCAGGCCGGACGCCTCGCCGGCCCGGACATAGGTGTCGAAGGCCGCCTTGTGCTCGGCGGAGCCGGCCGGCTCGTGCGGCCGGTCGACGTCGCCGGCCAGCGCCGGGCGGGCCCGGTCCAGCGAGACGCGGTCGAGGCGCCGCTTCGCCTCGTCGAGCGCCCCGTCGATGCGGGCGAGCTTCTCCTCCGTCACGACGTCGGCGGAGAGCCGGGTCTCGATCTCGGACAGGCGCTCGTCGTTCGCGGCCCGGAAGGCCTCGAAGGTGCGCGAGAAGTCCTCGAACGCGAGGGCGACCTCGCCGGAGGCGGATTTCTGGACGGGAGCCTGGATGGTGATGGTCATGCGGTCCTCGGGGTGACGGGGGTGGAACGGGACAGGCGGGAGGCCGCCCGGCGGATGGCCTCGGCGAGCGGACGCGCCTCCTTGGCGGCGGCGGCACCGGGAGGCGGACCGGCCGCCGCGACGCGGGCGCCGGGCAGCATCGGGAAGGTCACGATGGAGATCTCCCAGAGGTCGAGCGCGACCAGGCGGCGGAGGCCGCCCGCCCGGTCCTTGCGGAAGTCGACGACCCGGAAGCCGATGGAGAGCCCGTCCAGCGCGCCGTCTCCGATGAGCGCCGCGATCTCGCGCGCCCGCCGGACGCCGAGGTTGAGCCGCCCGCGCACCTTCAGGCCGCGCGCGTCCTCGGCGATGGAGAGCCAGCGTCCCACGGGCTCCGTCGGATCGTGCTGCCACAGCATGCGGACGCCCTCCGCGCCGCGCCGCTGCAGGCTCGCCCGGAAGGCGCCGGCCTCCACCACGTCGCGGCCGAGGTCGGGCACGCCGAAGAGGCTCGCATAGCCCTCGATCAGCCCGCCCTCGCCGATCCGCCGCACCTCGCGCGGCAGGAACTTGACCTCGCCATGCGGAAAGCCCGCGGCCCGCATCGCCTCGTTTCGCATCGTGTCGCTCCGGTGGAGGGGAAAGGCGTCAGCGGCGGCCGTAGCCGACGGCCTCGCGCTTCTCGTCGTCGTCCAGGAAGGCGGCGGCCCCGACGCGCCGCCACAGGGATTCCCGCTCGCCCGCCAGCGCCTCGATGGCGTCGAGGTCGGGCACGAGCCGCACCGTGCCGGCGCCGAAGGCCGGCCCGAGCCAGCGCGCCAGCGCCTCGGCCGTGCGCCGCACGAGCGGGATCACGCCCTGGCGGTAGAAGGCGCGGTTCGCCTCCGCATAGTTCGCGTGGGTGGCGTCGCCCGGCAGCCCGAGGAGGAGCGGCGGCACGCCGAAGGCGAGCGCGATCTCACGCGCGGCCGCCGCCTTGGCCTCGACGAAGTCCATCTCCTTCGGCGAGAGCGCCAACGGCTTCCAGTCGAGCCCACCTTCGAGCAGGAGCGGCCGCCCGGCATTGCCGGCGCCCTGGTAGTTCGCCTCGAGTTCGGCCTTCAGCCGCACGAACTGGGCCTCGCTCAAGGACGCCCCGGCGCCGGCGAAGACCAGCGCGCCGGAGGGGCGCGCGGCGTTGTCGAGCAGCGCCTTGTTCCAGGCGCCGGCGGCGTTGTGGATGTCCAGCGACACCGCCGCCGCCTCCATCGGCGAGAGGCCGTAATGGTCGTCGGTGGGGTGGAACAGGGCGAGGTGCAGGATCGGCGGCACGGCGCCGGCCTGGTCGTAGACGACACGGCGCCCGCCGACCTCGTAGACGTAGCCGGCGGGCCAACCGTCGGCGCCCGGCACCACCCGCATCCGGTCGGGGCGGAGCGCGAACAGCTCGCGCGGGACCCCGTCCAGCGACACCGCCTCCAGGTAGGCGTTCCCCGACACCATCAGGTGCCCGTACAGCGCCTCCAGCAGCCGGGTGCCGCCCTCGCGCGGGTTCGGCCGCGCCAGCAGCGCGGCGATCGGGTGGTCGGCGGCCTCCGCGCCGGTGACGACCAGCGGTATCGTGGCGGCGCCCTCGGCGACGAGGCGCACGGCGCGGTGGACGACGGCGTTGCGCTGGTAGCCCTCGCGGGCGAGCGCGGTGCCGTCACGGGCGGTCCAGACGGCGCGGGCGTCGCCGTACAGGGCCACGCTCGGCCCGGAAAGCGGTGCCGCCTTCACGGCCGGCACGTAGCCGGCGGCGCGCGCCAGCCGGGTCAGCAGGGTCGGCATAGGCGGCTCCTCGTAAAGAGTTTTTCTATGTCTCATGGGTCGAAACCCAAGAGGTCCGGCGGATCGCCGCCGCCCCGCAGTCGCGGGGGCAAGACCTCGATGAGCCGGGCTCATCGAGGCTTGGTATCGGAGCATTTTCAAGCGAGGTGGATGCCGGCTCGCGTGAAGAAAATGCGACCACACAACAAGATAGAGTATCTTTCGTGATCCGGAGATCACGAAAGATACTCTAGAAGCTTCGGATCCGCGGCTCGGCGCGGGGGGCGAGCAGCAGGTGCGTCACCGCCCAGACCAGGGCGTC
>JAEUAC010000186.1 GCA_019695455.1 Methylorubrum extorquens
GCGGGCCGTTTTGTTGCAAGCGGCCGATCCGGCGCCGTCAGGTCGGGCCGTGCCCGTCCAGCCAGGGTTCGAGGTCGGCGATGGAGCCGAGGACGACGTCCGCGAAGGGCGCGATGCCGTCGCGGGCCGCCTCGCCGGACGGGCCCGTGAGCACCGCGACGGCGATCACGCCGGCCGCGCGGGCGGCGACGAGGTCGTGGCGGGAATCGCCGATCAGGGCGACCTCGTGCGGCGCGAGCCCCTGATGGGCCACGAAGGCCGAGACCATGGCGGGATCGGGCTTGGAGCCGTAGCCGGAATCGTAACCGGCGAAGAAGCCGAGGAGATGGCCCAGCCCGAGACGCTCCATCTGCCGGCGGGCGGACCCTTCCGAATCGTTGGTCGCGATCCCGAGCGGCAGGCCGCGGCCGGCGAGCGCGGCGAGCACGGCCCGGACGTCCCCGATGGGCGCGACGCCGATCCGGAGGCTCGCGCTCGTCAGGAGCTCGTCGAACTCCGCGAAGGCCGCCTCGTCCGCGGCCCGGCCCAGGACCCGCGCCCAGAGCGGACCCCATTGCGCCGAGGACCCCGCGACCAGCGGCGAGCCCGGCGCGAAGAGCATCGCCTCGGCGTCGAACTCGCTCACGGCGACGAGCCGGTCGAGCACGCGCGCGTCGCCGTCCGCGAGCGTCTCCATGGCGGACCAGGCGGCCGGCCCCCAGGTGCCGTTGAAGTCGATCAGCGTCCCGTCCTTGTCGAACAGGATCGCCCGGATGGCGGAATGCGGCACGGTCAGGCTGCGGCTCGGCGGATCTCGAAGACGGGGCCCGAGGCCGGTCCCGACGTGACGATGCGGTCGCCGGGGCCCAGCGGACCGAGCGGCACGTCGCGGTCGGGCAGGATCACGGTCGCGCTCTTGTTCAGGAAGACGACGACGTGCCGCCCGCGGGCGACGGCGCCGGACGCCCATTGCTTGAGGTGGCCGTAATAGGGCGCGCCGCGCCAGGCGTTCGGCACGCCGGGATCGACCTGCACGAACAGGAACTGCGTCGCGGGGTCCACGCTCAGGACCATCTTGGCGCGATCGGGCTTCCATTCCGGCCCGAGCCACGCCTGCGTCATCCAGAGGCAGTGGAAGGAGCGGCAATGCGTCGGCCGCGTCTCGTGGATCCCGCACCCGCGGCCCGGCTTGCAATGGCGGCACCACGTCCCCGCCGGCTTCTCGAGCGAGGGGACGTCGTAGACCTTGCAGCAGAGCGTGCACGCGCCGCATGCCCGGCCCGGGGCAGGTTCCGAGACGTGCTCCGCCGGGTCCAGCATGGACCGTCTCTAGACGAGCGGCCGTCGAGCGTCGAGACGAAGCCGGGAACGACGGCCGGACGTCACCCAATCGCAACAGGCGGCGTCTCTCGGCGGGCCGACCGCGCGTCGCGCTTGACGGGGACGCGGCGCTGACGACACGTCGCACCGGGGGGCCTGGTCTCGTTTTGGACTGGCCGGACGGGAGCGCGGCGATGACGGGACGGCGTGTCGCGGGCGCGGTGACGGGGCTCCTGCTTCTGGGCTCCGCCGCGGCGGCCCAGGAACGGATCGGGGCGGCGACCGTGGTCCGCAACGACGTGTCGCGGGCGACCGGCGCCCGGACGAGCGTGCTGGCCACCGGCGACACCGTGTTCCGCGACGAGGCCGTGCAGACGGGCGCGGACAGCCTCGCGAAGCTTGTCTTCCTCGACGACACGAACCTGTCCGTCGGTCCCTCGGCCCGGGTCGTCCTCGACCGGTTCGTCTATTCCGGCGAGAACGGCGCCGGGCGCGTCAGCGTGAACATGGCGCGGGGCGCCTTCCGCTTCGTCACGGGAAATGCCGACAAGCGCGCCTACGAGATCCGCACGCCCGTCGCGACCATCGGCATCCGGGGCACGATCTTCGACGTCGTGGCGACGGGCGGCCGCACGGTCGTCACCCTGCTGGAGGGCGAGGTGCGCGTCTGCACCCGCGGCAGCCCGGCCCGGTGCGAGGTCGCCAACCAGCCCGGCCAGGTCGTCATCGTCTCCGGCGGCTCCATCCAGCGCGGCGCCCCCGGCGGCGGCCAGGACTTCTCCGCCCTCTGCGCGGGCGCCTCGGGCCTGTGCACCGTCTCGCGCTTCGCCGATGCGGGCACCGTCCGGACGGCCCAGGCCATCGGCGGAGGCGGCGCCTCCCTCTGCGGACGCTGAGCCATGCACGCGCGCCCTCCCCTCTACCTCTTCGACGGCATCGAAGCCGAACCGGCGATCGGCGGCGTGCCAGAATATGTCGGGCGGCTGCGCGCGGCGCTCGCGGCTCGCTACGGCGACAGGCTCGTGCCGGTCCGCACGATCGCGGACACGCTCGATCTGCCGGCCGGCGGCGGCTGGATGGAGCGCGAGCGGATCGCGGCCGAGCGCCTGGCGGAGCGCGACCCGGCGGCGACCTTCCTGTTCCCGAACTTCCACTCGCCCCTGCCCCGCCGCGCCGGCGGGCCGCGCATCGTGAACGTCGTCCACGACGTCCAGTTCGAGCATCTGCCGGAGCTCTTCGCGCCCGCAGAGCGGGCGGAGCTGCGGCGGATGTTCGGCGAGTGCCGCAGCCGCGCCGACCACGTCGTCTTCGTGAGCGAGACGAGCCGGCGGGACTTCGTCGCCGCCTTCGGCGCCCCGCGCGCCTCGTCCGTCGTCCATCCGATCATCCCGGCGGCGCCGCGGCGGCCCGTCGGACCGGCCCGGACCGGCGGCGAGCGGATGCTCCTCGCGGTGGCGTCCCACCTCTTCCACCCGCACAAGAACGTGGCGGGGCTCGTGCGGCTCTTCGCGGCGCTGGCCGCCGCCGATCCGACGCTCTCGCTCGTGGTCGTGGGTCACGGCCGCGAGGCCTTCCTCCGCGACCTTCCGGACGGCCTCCCCGCCGACATCCGCGCCCGGATCGACCATCGCGGCTTCGTTCCGCGGACGACGCTCGACGGGCTGTTCGCCCGGGCGCGCGCCTTCGTGTCCGTGTCCCGGTTCGAAGGCTTCCACATGGCGGCGGCCGAGGCCGCGGCGCACGGCACCCCGCTCCTCCTGTCGGACCTGCCCGTCCACCGCGAGCTGTTCGGGGAGGCCTGCCTCGTCGACGCGCTTTCGCCCGACGTCGCGGCCGCGACCCGCTTCCTGGCGGGCCCGCGGCCGC
>JAEUAC010000254.1 GCA_019695455.1 Methylorubrum extorquens
ATCAGGTCCTGGTTGCCGACGGTGATCGCGAAGGCGTCGCCCTGCCGCATCAGGCGCAGGGTGGTCTTCTCGCCGGGGACGAGACCGGTGTCGACGTGGACCCAAGGCGTCACGGATGTCCTCCCGCCGTCCGTCAGCGTGGCTGCAGTGCGCCCCTGTACCAGCGGTTCGGGAGCGCCGCGAGGGGCGCCACTTGTGACCGCGGCGCCTAGTCGGTCGTGGCGGTGAGCACGATGCGGCCGAGCAGCGTCGCCGGGTCCTCCGTCGCCGCAACCTCGGCCACGCTGAGGCCGGCCGGCTGCAGCGCCCTGGCGCCGAGCCGGAGCTGCCCGGGCCGGGTGATGAAGCGGGCGACCGCCTGGCCCAGCTCCGTGGCCCCCGGCATGGCGCCCAGCACCTCCGGGATTCCGAGGCGGGCGTAGGCGGCGTACGCGATGCGCAGATCCTCGACGGTGGCGCCCTGCTCCCGGGCCTGCGCCGCCAGGACGCGGTCGAGGAGGCCGCGATCCTGGATGTCGATGTCCAGGGATTGGGCGGTGGCGTTCAGCGCCGCGCGCGCCGCCGCCTCGGGATCGCGGCCGAACAGGTCCCGCGACACGTTCCCGGCGACGGCGCGCAGCCTCACCGAGCCCATCCCGCCGCCCTCGACGGCGACCTCGTGCACGTCGAGCTGCCGGCTCGCCTCGCTCCAGGCAAGATCGGCCCGGACGCTGGTGGCGATGTCGGTGTATCCGAGGCCGGCGAGCTGGTTGGACGGGTCCTGCCCGGACACCGAAGCCACCGGCACGGACAGGTCGCGCATCGCGAAGCGAAGCCGCGTCGGCACGCCCTCGACGAGGTCGGAGGTCGTGAGCTCGAGCCCGTCGACGGAGAAGGCGCCCCCCTTCGAGCCTCCCTTCGCGCCGCCCGTCGCGACCTCGACGCGGCCAAGCCGGATCGCACCGACCTGGGGTACGAAGCGCCGGGCCTCGGCCGGGCCGACACGGGAACCGGTCGCAGCCGCCGCCATCCCGTCGATCAGGCTGCGCAGCGAGACGTCCTCGACCGCGACGGCGGCGACGCGCGCCGTGAGGTCCGGGCCGGCGGTCTCGAACCCGTCGAGCCGCAGGCTCCCCGGCGCGCCGGCTGCGGCGGCCAGCCCGATCCGCGCGATCCGTCCCGTCGTCCCGTTCGGGTCCGCGTAGTCGAGGCCGACCACCTCCAGGCTGCCGATCTGGAACGCGCCGAGGAGGTCGACCCCGGCCGCCAGCCCGCGGGCGCTCGCGGCGGCGTCGGCGTCCTTGTCGAGGCCCGCCGCGAGCCGGTCGAAGGTCGCGCCGAGGCCAGAAGCGGTGCGGCGGCTGCGGGCGTCGCGCCCCGCGATCCGTGCGATCCGGACGACATCGCCGTCGGGGCTCGTCAGCGCTGTGCCGTCGAGCGCCGCGCCGGCGAACACCGCCTTCGGGGTGCTCGCGTCGTCCCCGGGGCGCGGAAGGAACGGGGCGAGCAGGTGGTCGGCATCGACCGAGGCCGCCTCGAACCGTGCGAACGCGGCGCGGGCGGGCTTTCCGCCCTCCCCGAGCGCGGCCGTGCCCGGCCCAACGGCGATCGCGCCGATCCGGCCGTCGCCGACGTCCGACAGGCGGAGGTCCCGCAGCGTCGCGACGGCGCTGCCGGCCGTGATCGCGAGGTCCGGCACGACGATCTCGCGCGCCTTAACCGCCGCGAGGCGCTCGCGCAGGTCGCCGGGGGTGGCTGGATCGAGGAGGCGGGCGAGGTCCTCCCGGGTCAGGCGCGTGCCGCGCACCTCGATGCGGGCCGCGGTGAGTGTCGTCGCGCCGGAGACGTAGCGGACGCGCTCGGCGACGAGGCCGTCGGCGCCGACGGCGGAGATGGCCGCCGGCGGCACGCTCGCCGGAGCGGGGGCGTCGCCCGTGCCGCGCGGAAAGAAATCGGACGTCCTCGGTTTGGCCGGCGCCTCCCTGGCGTCGCCTGAGAAGAAGTCGGAGCTCCGCGGCTTCGGCGCCTGCGCCGACGCGACGGCGATGCAGCCCAGGATCAGGACGGTCGACGGGAGGATCGGCTTCATGGTGGCGGGGCGTCCGGGTGTCGCGTTGCGTCCAGGAAGCGCGCTGCGCCGGGTTTGTCGAGGCCGAAGGACGCCGTATCCCTCGACGACGCGACGAATCCCGGCTGCCCGAGGGGCTCGCGCGCCGCGCCCCGTCAGGAGCCGGCCGCGAGGGCCGCTCGTCCCCGGGCCTCCGGAGTGACGATCCGGGTGGCGCGGGCGATCCGGCGCAGGCCGAAGGTCGCCAGCAGCCCCGCAGCGGCCAGGAACGGGCTCGCGACGACGAGCGCCGCCACGACCTCGGAGCCGATCAGCACCGCGAGCGCCTTCACGATCGCATCGAGGAAGACGAAGAACGCCGCGACGAGCAGCACGACGATCGTGCCCAGAAGCGCGAGCATGCCGATCAGCGCGCGGATGTTGCCATCGATCTCGGTCCGCGCGAGGTCGAGCGTGCGCCCGACCAGGCGGCTCGTCTCGCGCAGCATCCCGAGGGTCAGCGCCACGGTGCTCTCGGGAGTGTTCTCGGGGGTGCGATCCTGCATCGAGGGGAGCCGTCGTCCAGTCAGAGGGGCCGGCAAGGGAGCCAAGCAGGCACGCACCACCTCGGCGCGGCTACCAACACCGGATGCGACCGGGCGTTCCCGGATTGCGGCCGGCGCCGGGCCTCAGCGCGGCGTGATCCGCGGCGCGCGCACGGCTTCGAGCCTGCCCCGGAGCCAGAGGCCCACGATCCCTCCCGCATCCCAGACCGTCGCGAAGACCGCGTGGACCGCGCCGGCGACGAGCACCAACGCGGCGACGGCGCAGAGTGGAAGGCCGAGGAGCAGCCCGACCACCAGGCGGGCCGCGACGCGCTCGGCGAGGCGGCGTTCGAGCCGCGCCCCCGGGGCGAGATCGAGCAGGCGTTCGTAGAGCATGGGAAACCCGCGCGATCGAGGACGGCGGAACTCGACACGGCCGTCACGCCCGAGGGACGGCACGACGGCGACGCAGGAACGCGATGGCGACGTCAAACGCGCGGTGAGGAAGCAAGGCCGCGATGAAGAGTCAACGACGCTGCCGGGCCCCGCGTTGCATCGGCCGGCACGAAAAGCCGTGACGGCCGCGTCAGCGCATCCCGGGGCTGGAGAACACCTGCGCGGCGGGTGCGATCACGACGAGGTTCCCGCACGGCGCCTGCCGCGAGAGGACCGCGCTCGCCACGCCCCAGACGAACACGCCGCGCCGGTCCTGCCCGACCACAGGGCCGCCGGAATCGCCGAAGCAGACGCGGCCGCCGTTCACGCGGGCGACCGTCAGCCCGGTGCTCGACGCCGCGACGGGCGTCAGCCCGACGGTGCGCAGCCGGCCGACCACCCGACCGGACACGCCGGTCCCGGCGACGCGCAGGCTCCGGGGCACCCGGCTCGGATCGGTGGCGAGCGGCACCGGCACCCGGTCGCGCACCGGCTCGGCGAGGCGCAGCACGGCGAGATCCAGCGACAGGCTGCTCAGGTCGACGTCGACCACGTTCGAGGTCATCTGCCCGGGGTCCGGACTGTAGCGCGCGATCACCCGGGCGGTGCGGACCGGCTTCACCGGCTCGCTGCCGCGGAAGAACACGACGAGCGACCCGAGCGGATCGCCGTTGACGCAGTGCGCCGCCGTGAGGATCAGGTCCGGCGCGATCAGCACGCCGGTGCAGCGCGAGAGGTGCAAGCCGTCCCCGGGGTCGGTCACGGTGCCGAGCCCGACGGTGGCCTGCGCGAGCGCATCGCCCGACCGGCCCGCGGCACCGCCCTCGAGCGCCGCGGCCGGCGCGCCCGGATGATCTCTGGACGGCGTGTTCCACACCCCCGAGGCCCGCGTGTCCCGAATTTCGATCCCGTCCCGAGCGG
>JAEUAC010000222.1 GCA_019695455.1 Methylorubrum extorquens
GGCCTCCGCGCCGCTCTCGACCGCCTTCTCGGCGTCCTCCGGGTCGAGGATGCCCTTCAGGATCAGCTTGCCGCCCCAGCGGTCGCGGATGCGCTTCACGTCGTCCCAGTTCAGCGTCGGGTCGAACTGCTCGGCCGTCCAGGCGGAGAGGGAGGACAGGTCCGTCACGCCCTTCGCGTGGCCCGCGATGTTGCGGAAGGTGCGGCGCTGCGTGCCCAGCATGCCGAGGCACCAGGCGGGCTTGGTGGCGAGGTTGATGAGGTTCGCGAGCGTCGGCTTCGGCGGCGTCGAGAGCCCGTTCTTGATGTCCTTGTGGCGCTGCCCGAGGATCTGCAGGTCGAGGGTCAGGACGAGCGCCGAGCAGCCGGCGGCCTGGGCGCGCCCGATCAGCCGGTCGATGAAGTCCCGGTCGCGCATCACGTAGAGCTGGAACCAGAACGGCGCCTGCGTCGCCTCCGCCACGTCCTCGATCGAGCAGATCGACATGGTCGACAGCGTGAACGGCACGCCGGCCTTCGCGGCCGCGCGCGCCGCCAGGATCTCGCCGTCGGCGTGCTGCATGCCCGTGAGCCCCGTCGGCGCGAGCGCCACCGGCATGGCGACGGGCTGGCCGATCATCGTGGAGGCGAGCGTGCGGTTCGTCATGTCGACGGCCACGCGCTGGCGCAGCTTGATGGGCGCGAAATCGTCCGTGTTCGCCCGGTACGTGCCCTCCGTGTAGGAGCCGGAATCCGCATAGTCGTAGAACATGCGCGGCACCCGCCGCTCGGCCATGCGGCGCAGGTCCTCGATGCAGGTCACGGGGCCGGAGGGCGACAGCACCCGGGCCAGCCGCGACGGCGGGCGGGAGGACGGCATGGTGGTGGACATGGCAGGGCGCTTCCTCGCTGTTCCACCCTTCTTACGCGAGGCGCGCGGCGGATAAAGGGGGAGGGCCTTGACCCTCGTCTTGATGTCGCTGCGTTTATTCCGTGACGATCACGTTCGATCCGGCCAAGCGTGCCGCGACGCCGGCGGCGCGGAATCTGGATTTCGCCGCGGCAGAGACCGTCTTCGCCGGCCGAAGCTCGACCGGCCGAAGCGTCAGGTCACGATCCGGCTCGATCCCGACGTGCTCGACGGCCTGCGATCGACCGGCCCGGGCTGGCAGGGCCGCGTCAACGAGGCCCTCGAGAAATGGCTGCGCGCCCGGTCGGGCTGAGGCGTCAGGTCGTCGCCCGCAGGCGGGCGAAGCCGGCGTCGAGGTCGCGCTTCAGGTCGTCGAGGTCCTCCAGGCCGATGTGGAAGCGCAGGGCCGGGCCCTCGGCCTCCCAGCGCGTCACCGTCCGGTAGGCGCTCGGGTCGAAGGGCAGGACCAGGCTCTCGAACCCGCCCCAGGACGCGCCGATGCCGAAGAGCTCCAGCCCGTCGACCATCGCGGCGAGGGCGGCCGGGCTCGCCGCCTTCAGGACGATCGAGAACAGGCCCGACGCGCCCTTGAAGTCGCGCCGCCAGAGCGCGTGGCCCGGGTCGCTCGGGAGCGCCGGGTGCAGCACGCGCGCGACCTCCGGGCGGTCGGCGAACCAGCGCGCCATCTCGATGGCCTGCGCCTCGTGCTCGCGCAGGCGCAGGCGCATGGTGCGCAGGCCCCGCAGCCCGAGGAAGCAATCCTCCGGGCCGGCCAGGATGGAGAGCTGGTTGTAGGTCTCGCGGAGCCGCTTGGCCCATGCGGCGTTCGCCGACGTCAGGCCCAGCAGGAGGTCCGACCCGCCCGACAGGTACTTCGTGCCCGCCTCGATCGCGAGGTCGACGCCGCGCTCGTGCGGCGGGAACAGGAGCGGCGTCGCCCAGGTGTTGTCCATGAGCACGCACGCGCCCCAGGCATGGGCGGCCTCCGCGATGGCCGGGACGTCCTGCATCTCGAAGGTCTGGGAGCCCGGCGCCTCCGTGAACACGGCCTTCGTGTTCGGCCGGAACAGGTCGCGGATTCCGGCGCCGACCAGCGGGTCGTAGTAGGTCGTCTCGACGCCGAACCGGGCGAGGAAGCCGTCGCAGAAGATGCGGGTCGGCCGGTAGACCGAATCCGGCACGAGGAGGTGCGAGCCGGCCTCGCAGCAGGTGAGCAGCGCGACCGTCACGGCCGCGAGGCCCGACGGCGACAGCACCGTGTCGGCGGCGCCCGAGAGGCCCGACCAGGCCCGCTCCAGGCTCTCGCGCGTCGGCGTGCCCTGGGTGCCGTAGGTGTAGCGGCCCTTGCGGGCGTTGAAGGTCTCGGTGTCGGGGTAGAGCACCGTCGACCCGCGATAGATCGGCGTGTTGACGAAGCCGTGCTGCTCCGACGGATCGCGCCCGAGATGCACGAGGCGCGTGCGTTCGCCGAAGCGGTCGAGGTCGGGAGGCTGGTGTCGGGACATGCGGTCGGGCTCGCGAGGACGGCCTTTTGAGCCGCCCGCGACGCCCCGCGTCAAGCGGACGCCCGCGTCGAGCGAAGGTCGCATGGCGCTCGACTTGACCGGGGCGTGTTTGTCGCTTTCGATGGCATCAATGCTGCTAGGGACCGGACCTGTCCCGGACGGCGCGCCGACTTGTCGCCATGCGGCGGCCAGGAACAAGGCACAGAAGAGTGGAGAACAACCCGACATGAAGAAGACCATCGCGACGCTCGCCGTCGGGCTCGGCGTGGCGCTCGCCGGCGCGACCCTGGGCGCCGGCTCCGCCTCCGCCCAGGCGACGCTCGCCAACGTGAAGCAGAAGGGCTTCCTGCAATGCGGCGCCAATACCGGCCTCGCCGGGTTCGGCGTGCCGGACGCGCAGGGCAACTGGTCCGGCTTCGACGTCGATTACTGCCGGGCGGTCGCGGCCGCCGTCTTCGGCGACCCGACCAAGGTCCGGTTCACGCCGCTCGCCGCCAAGGACCGCTTCACGGCGCTCCAGTCGGGCGAGGTCGACGTCCTCATCCGCAACACGACCGTCACCATGTCCCGCGACACGGCGCTCGGCCTGCACTTCACGGGCGTCAACTACTACGACGGCCAGGGCTTCATGGTCCGCAAGAAGCTCGGCGTGTCCTCGGCCAAGGAGCTGAACGGCGCCTCCATCTGCACGCAGCAGGGCACCACGACCGAGCTGAACCTCGCCGACTACTTCCGCGCCAACAACATGAAGTACGAGGTCGTGGCCTTCGCCTCCTCGGACGAGACCTTCAAGGCCTACGACAGCGGCCGCTGCGACGCCTTCACGACCGACGCCTCCGGCCTCTACGCCGAGCGCCTGCGCGCCTCCGCGCCGGACGACCACATCGTCCTGCCCGAGGTGATCTCGAAGGAGCCGCTCGGACCGGGCGTCCGCAAGGGCGACGGCCAGTGGGCGGACATCGTGACCTGGGTCGGCTACGCGCTCGTCAACGCCGAGGAGCTCGGCGTCACGAAGGCGAACGTCGACCAGATGATGAAGTCCGACAACCCCGAGGTGAAGCGTCTCCTCGGCGTCGAGGGCTCCTTCGGGGAAGGCATCGGCCTCACCAAGGACTGGGCCGCCAGGATCGTGAAGGGCGTCGGCAATTACGGCGAGATCTTCGAGCGCAACATCGGCGAAGGGTCCCGCCTCAAGATCAAGCGCGGCCTGAACGCGCTCTGGTCGAAGGGCGGCCTGCAATACGGCATGCCGATCCGCTGATCCCGGCGGGGCCCGCAACGGGCCCCCAAGGCTCCGGCGGGTCGGGCCCGCGGGTCCGGTCCCGACCGGTCCGGGCCCGTCCCGCGCATCACCGGCCCGGCCCTTGCTTGAGGACCGGGCCGGATCGTCGAAGTCTCCGGATCCCCGCCTGTCCGGGCCGTCCAGGTCTCCGGTTGGAGTTCGCCCGTGTCGACCATCGCCTCGCGACCGCCGGCCAAGGCGTCGCTCGTCAACGACCCGAAGGTCCGCGGCATCGTCTACCAGGTCGTGCTGGTCGCCGTGCTGGTCGCCCTGGTCTGGGCCGCGGCCACGAACGCGATCGACAACCTGCGGGCGGCCAAGATCGCCTCCGGCTTCGGCTTCCTCGAATCCACCTCCGGCTTCGACATCGGCCAGACGCTGATCCCCTATTCGGCGACCTCGACCTACGGCCGCGCCTTCCTGGTCGGGCTCCTCAACACGCTCCTCGTCGCCGCCATCGGCATCGTGCTCGCGACCTTCCTCGGCTTCGTCGTCGGCGTCGCCCGGCTGTCCTCGAACTGGATCGTGGCCCGCGTCGCGACCGTCTACGTCGAGCTGATCCGCAACCTGCCGCTGCTGCTGCAGCTCCTGTTCTGGTACATCGCCGTGCTGCGGGCTCTGCCGGAGCCGCGCGCCTCGCTGAACGCCGGCATCGGCGTGTTCCTGAACAACCGGGGCCTCTACATGCCCCGTCCGATCGTGGCGCCGGATTCCTGGCTGCTGATGGCGTCGCTCGCGATCGGCGTCGTGGCCGCGATCGCCTACTCGGTCCATGCGCGCCGCAAGCAGGCGGCGACGGGCGAGCAATCGCCCACGGGCCGGGCCGCGCTCGGCTTCGTCGTCGGGCTGCCGCTCCTCGTCTGGCTTCTGCTGGCGCTGCTGGGCACCAACCCGATCAGCTTCGAGCTGCCCCAGCAGACGCGGTTCAACCTGAACGGCGGGCTCCAGGTCTTCCCCGAATTCGTGGCGCTCACGCTCGGCCTCACGATCTACACGGCGGCCTTCATCGCCGAGATCGTCCGGGCCGGCATCCTGGCCGTCTCGCGGGGGCAGACGGAGGCGGCGAACGCGCTCGGCCTGCGGTCCGGCCCGACGCTGAAGCTCGTCGTTATCCCGCAGGCGATGCGCGTGATCATCCCGCCGCTGACGAGCCAGTACCTGAACCTGACCAAGAACTCGTCGCTCGCGGTGGTGATCGGCTATCCGGACCTCGTGCAGGTGTTCATGGGCACGGTGCTCAACCAGACCGGCCAGGCCATCGAATGCGTGGCGATCACGATGGCCGTGTACCTGACCATCTCCATCGTGACGGCGACCGTGATGAACGACTACAACCGCCGCAAGGCCCTGGTCGAGCGGTGAGGTAAGCGCCATGGCCGTCCACTCGCTCACCCCCGGCGCCGACCTCGCCTACGTCCAGGCGCGCTCGTCGGACCCGCTGCCGCCGCCGAGCCTCGTGCGCGGCCCGATCGCCTGGCTGCGGCAGAACCTGTTCTCCAGCATCCCGAACGCGATCCTGACCTTCGCGGTCCTGGGCCTGCTCCTCCTGATCATCCCGCCGACGATCCGCTTCCTCCTGATCGACGCCGTCTGGACGGGGGCCGACCGGGCCGCCTGTCGCGAGGACATGGCGGGTCGCCCCGTCGGGGCCTGCTGGGCCTTCGTCGTGGACCGCATCGGCTACTTCACCTACGGCGGCTACCCGGTCGAGAGCCGGTGGCGGGTGGATCTGTGGTTCGCCATGCTGGCCGTCGGCATCGGCTGGATGCTGTGGCTGAAGGCGCCGCGGCGCGACGTCGGCGCGGTCTACTTCTTCGCGATCTTCCCCGTCGCGTCCTTCGTGCTGCTGACGGGCTGGCAGGCGATCGGCCTGACGCCGGTCGCGACGGCCTTCTGGGGCGGCATCCTGGTCACGCTCGTCGTGTCCATCGTCGGCATCGTCTTCTCGCTGCCCTTCGGCATCCTGCTGGCGCTCGGCCGGCGCTCCAAGCTGCCGCTCGTCAAGCTCGCCTGCGTCGTGTTCATCGAGGTGATCCGCGGCGTGCCGCTCATCACGGTGCTCATCATGGCCAACACCATGCTGCCGCTGTTCCTGCCCGCCGGCGTCTCGGTGGACCGGCTGCTGCGGCCGCTGATCGGCGTCGCCATCTTCGCCTCCGCCTACATGGCCGAGGTCGTGCGGGGCGGCCTCCAGGCCGTGCCGAAGGGCCAGTACGAGGGCGCGATGTCGCTCGGCCTCGGCTACTGGCGCATGATGCTCTTCATCGTGCTGCCGCAGGCGCTGCGGATCGTCATCCCGGGCATCGTCAACACCTTCATCGGCCTCTTCAAGGACACGAGCCTCGTCTACGTCATCGGCGTGTTCGACCTCATGAAGACGATCGAGGCGGCCCGCATCGACCCGCAATGGGCGGCGCCCACCGTGTCGAACACGGGCTACGCCTTCGCGGCCTTCTTCTATTTCGTGTGCTGTTTCGGCATGTCGCGCTATTCGCTCATGGTGGAACGCAAGCTCGCAGCGGGACAACGGCGGTAATCACATGGCAACGGCACAGCAGACCCTCGCACCCAGGCCCGCCGCCGGCGCGCCCATCGTCGAGCTCTCCGGCGTCAACAAGTGGTACGGCGAGTTCCACGTGCTGCGCGACATCAACCTGACGGTCGGCAAGGGCGAGCGCATCGTGATCTGCGGGCCCTCGGGCTCCGGCAAGTCCACGATGATCCGCTGCATCAACCGGCTGGAGGAGCACCAGAAGGGCCGCATCGTCGTCGACGGCACGGAGCTCACCAACGACCTCAAGAAGATCGACGAGATCCGCCGCGAGGTCGGCATGGTGTTCCAGCACTTCAACCTGTTCCCGCACCTCACCATCCTCGAGAACTGCACGCTCGCGCCGATCTGGGTGAAGAAGATGCCCAAGAAGCAGGCGGAGGAGGTCGCCATGACCTACCTGAAGCGCGTCAAGATCCCGGAACAGGCCAACAAGTATCCAGGCCAGCTCTCCGGCGGGCAGCAGCAGCGCGTCGCCATCGCGCGCTCCCTCTGCATGAGCCCGAAGATCATGCTGTTCGACGAGCCGACCTCGGCGCTCGACCCGGAGATGGTCAAGGAGGTGCTCGACACCATGGTCGGCCTCGCCGACGAGGGCATGACCATGCTCTGCGTGACGCACGAGATGGGCTTCGCCCGTCAGGTCGCCAACCGCGTCATCTTCATGGATGCCGGCCAGATCGTCGAGATGAACGAGCCGAACGAGTTCTTCAAGAACCCGCAGCACGAGCGCACCCGCCTCTTCCTCAGCCAGATCCTCCACTGAGCCGGACGGGCGCTCCGCCGGCCATGCGGATCGCCGTCATCGCCGACATCCACGGCAACCGGCCGGCGCTCGACGCCGTCCTGGCCGATCTCGCGGCGCGCGGCGGGGCGGCGCTGGTGGTCGATCTCGGCGATGGCGTCTCCGGCCCGCTCTGGCCGGCGGAGACGCTGGAGCGGCTGCGCGACCTCGACGCCGTCACGGTGCGGGGCAACCACGACCGGGCCGTGGCGGCCGGCCCGCCGGCCGAACTCGGGCCCTCCGACCGGTTCGCCTGGGACGCCCTCACGCCGGCCGAGCGGTCCGGGCTCGGGGCGCTGCCCGCCACCGCCGAGCCGGTGCCGGGCCTTCTCGCCTGCCACGGCACGCCCGCGGACGACGAGACCTACCTTCTCGACCACGTCGCGGGCGGACGGCTCGCCGCCTCGGATCCGGCCGCGATCGCGGCGGCCCTGCGTCCCGCGGCGGCGCTCGGCCGGGTAAGCCGCGCGACCCGCGTCGTGCTCTGCGGCCACAGCCACCGGCCGGCCGTCGTCGCGCTGCCGGGCGGGCCGCTCGTCCTCAACCCCGGCAGCGTCGGCTGCCCGGCCTATCGCGACCCGTCCGGGCCCGCGCACGTCTCGGAGGCCGGCGCGCCGCATGCCCGCTACGCCCTGCTCGACCTGCCGCCGGAGGGGCCGGCCTCCGTCGCGCTCCTGGCCGTGTCCTATGCCTGGGAGGAGGCGGCCCGCCGGGCGGAGGCGAACGGCCGGCCGGACTGGGCCCGCGCGCTCCGCACCGGCTTCATGGACGGCTGACGGGGCCGGGCCGGCCTCGCCCTATTGCAGCGTCGTCTCGTCGATCCGGAGGCGGCGGCCCCAGGCATCGAAGAAGTGGCCTTCGTTGAGGACGAGGCGGTCCTCCTCCAGCCGGAGCTCGAGGTCGCGCAGCGCGATGCGGGCGAGGGCGTTCGGGAGCGGGTCGCCGGCCGCGTCCCGGCGGGGAAAGAAGGCCGCCCCGTCCCAGGTCTGGCCGGAGCCGGCGAAGAGCCGGACGAGCTCCGCCCAGGTCACCTCCGTCCCGATCACGTTGACGAAGGTCGAGGCGACCGGGTTCGCGCTCGTCTCGTCGATCGCGACCAGCACGACCAGCGCCGTGAACGCCCCGTCCTCCTCGTAGTCCCGCCGCAGCCAGGCGTCGAAGTCAGTAATCGACACGCGGGGTCTCCGGCATCGGGTTGTCGAACAGGATCCAGAACGACGTGCCGGTGCGCGCCGCATAGGCCCGCTCGAAGGCGTCGAGCGCCGCCTCGACGGTCGGAGGGACCTCGCCCGGACCGTCGGCCCCGCCGCCGTCCCGCGCCGGGGTGGGGCCGTCCGCCGCAGCCTCGGTCCCCGCGCGCCAGATCGCGCCGCAGACGGGCGCGAACAGCGCCGCGACCTGGCCGTGCGGGCTCGCCGGATCGGCATCCCAGCCGAAGCGGGCCTGGAGCGAGGCGATGCCGCGCGCCTCGGCCTCGCGGGCATCCGCGGCCGGCGCGACCGTCTCGGCGAGGCCGGCCGCGAGGTTCCGCCGCCGGTACGCGACCGCGCGCGCGTCGGC
>JAEUAC010000418.1 GCA_019695455.1 Methylorubrum extorquens
GCGATCGTTGGCCGCGATGAAGCCGCGTACGCCCTCGGCCAGCAGCCGGGGCACATCGGCACTGGCGCGCGGAATGGCGAAGGCGTGGATGCCGGCGGCGCGGCACGCGCGCGCCACGACCGAACCGACCGCCGTCACCGTGGGTGCGGAGGTCTGCCAGGGCAGGCCGATCGCCTGAGAATAGTCCGCCGCTCCGAAGAGAAGACCGTCGATGCCGTCGAGACCGGCGATGCCGGATGCCGCCTCCAGGCCGGCGGGATCCTCGATCATCGCGATCACCAGCGTCTCGCCGTCGAGGCGCGCCGGCATGCCGGCCAGGTCGCAGGCCCCGTAGCGCCCGAGCCGCCCGGCGTTGAGGCCGCGGCACCCGCGGGGTGCGTGGCGGGCCCGGCGCACCCCCGCGTCCGCCTGCGCGCGCGTGGACACTCGGGGGATGACGATCCCGGCCGCGCCCGCATCGAGGCACTGCAGGATCCGCTCGGAGCCCGCATCCGGCACCCGGACGAGGGCGCTCACGCCAGCCCGGTCGGCTGCCGCGAGCATGTGCTCCAAGGCGGCCCCGTCGATCAGGGTGTGCTCCAGATCGATCAACACGTAGTCGAACTGCGCGGCGGCCGCGATCTCGATGATCTCCGGGGCCGGGATCGACATGAACAGGCCGCCGGCCGCCTGTCCGGCATCGAGCCGCGATTTCAAGCGCAGGCGGGCGCTCATGCCAGAGCCCGCGCGAGCGGCGCCAGAGGGTTGGCAACGCGACGGCCGTGGGCGTTCGCCGGATCGATGCGGCGTCGGGCGAGATCCTCGACGACGAGCGTCTCGGCGGCGAGACGGTAGCGCAGAGCGCCGGCCCGGGCGGCGGGATGCAGGGCGCAATGCTCCGCGAGGGCCGCGATCACGCGCGCCCAGAAACGGGTCTCCGGATAGCCGAACCAGCGGTCGAGGCAGTAGCCGATCTCGGCCAGGTTCACGCCAAACAAGGCATCGACCATGAAGTCGCGCACATCCTCGACGTCCCGGGCCTCGACGTAGGAGTTGGCATTGACGCGGGCGTGTTCGGGCGGCGTCGGCGACAGGGCCGGCCGCCGGTCCAGGTGCTCGGGAATGAAGCGGATCCCGTCGTGGAAGTCCTTGAGGGCGACGCGGCTCGGCCAGCCCTCCTGGTGGAAGAGCACCATGTTCTGCTGGTGACTCTCGACCGCGACGCCGTTGGCCAGGAGGAGATGCACGACCGGGAGCATCGCGACGGCGAGAAGCCGGTCGAGCCAGGGCTCGACCCCGTACCGTGCGATCCAGCCGGCGACGAAAGGTTTCTCCCCGTCGCGATGCGTCAGGGCCGTGAACGGCACGGCCCGTTCCCCGGCGCGCAAATGCGGCGTCACCGGATCGCGCCAGATCGCCGCGAGAGCCCCGCGCAGCGTGCCGGCCCGATCCCAGCTCGGAAGGGCGGTGACCGCGACGCCCATGCGTTCGGCCAGGAGCACGGTGCCGCTCGCGCGTAGATAGGCATCGTCCGCGGCGATCCGAGCGAGCCAGGCGCTGATGATCGGCGCGTTGAGCACCGTGTGGGGAGCCAGCGTGCGCGCGGTCGAGGTGTTGCGGATCGAGAGCGCCAGCTTCAGCGAGGGGGCCTCGGGTGCCGTGCGATCCGCGAGCGTACGGATCGATTGCTGCGCGCCGTAGGCGTGCGGCGATGGACCGAGGAGGACAAGGCGCCCGGAGTTCCGGTGCTCCTCGGTGCCGCCCTCGGCCACGCGGCGCCACTGCCACGGGTGGACCGGCAAAAGGAAGAACTCGTCCGATCGGCCTTCGAGGCGGGCCTCGAAGGCCGATCGCGTGCGCGGGTCGAGGCTCTGCGCGATCAGGTCCCCGTCCTGCCGGTTGCCGGCCGCGATCGAGCCGGCCACGGCGATGGAGCGGTGGGCCGCGATCCAGAGCGGACGGATCGGGCGCCCGAATTCCGGGCCGTAGGCGTGGTTGTCGGCCGGCGTGAAGCCGATGCGGGATTTGAAGCAGGGATGGTAGCGATGCCCATCCTGCAAGGCACCTTCCAGCGTCTCGTAGGAGAGGTCGGCGAGGCCGCCACCCGTTCCGTGGGCGAGTGAGGCGGCGTGGTTGCCCTGCGTGCGCGCCAGTTCCTCCGCGAAGTGTCCGTGCGTGTCCGCCTCGCCCGGCAGATCCGGCAGCAGGTCCGCCAGGAAGGCCGAGGCGTCGGTGACGGGCTGTCCACCTTCGACGAGGCAGCCGGGCTCGACCAGGATGCGCCCGTAGGCGCTCATGCGCCGCGCTCGGGCTCGATAGGTCGTCCGGCGGATCGACGGGGTGATCGTGACATCCAGGCGGCCGTCGGGGCCGTCGAGACCGACCATGGCCTCGGGCAGGAGATGCTCGTGCAGCAGGGCCCCGAGCAGTTGCGTGGCGACGCGCTGGCCCGCTTCGTCCCAGGCTCGCGGTCCGGTCCGGGCGTCCGCGCGGCGCAGCGGATTGGCGAGCGCGACGTAGGTGGGCCGTTCTCCACGACCGGCGAGGCAACTCGCGAGGTTGGCCTTGGCCGGAAGGGTCGGGGCGCTCAGAAGCCGCGAGACGAGCTCTGCGGTCGCGTCATCCTCGACCGCATCAGCGAGGGTCTCGGCAACGACGCGCCAGAGGGGTGCTTCGCCGCTGCGCGCCGCCCGTCCGACGGTCGCGACCACATGGGCGACTTGGTTGACGACGAGGTAGTAGAGCAGGCGTTCCCACGCTTCCTGCGCGCCATAGAACACCGCCGGATCGAGCTCGCGCGGATCGAGATCGAGACCGGGGGCGAGACCCGCGAAGCGCCTGGAGTCGATGCTGGCGCCTTCGAGGTCGCGTACGACGAGGCGCACCGGAAGGCCCTCCTCGAGGACGAGAAGGCTGTTCTGCGCGTGCGCCTCGAGGCTGATACCGGTCCGGGCGAACAGGCGCAGCGGCGGCAGGAGGGCGACCTCCGTGTAGGCGCGCAACCAGCGTTCCGCCTCGGCAGCCGTTGCCAGGGGACACCCCATCGCGGCCAGGATCGGCAGCCCGTCATGCGGCGCGGGCTCGAGCAGGCCCGCGACCACGAAGGCGGGCCGCGCCGGCCCCTCCCGCACCAGGACGCCTGTCACCGCATCGAGCGCATCGTGATCGAGCCGGAGGGCTCCCGGCTCACTCAGGATGTCCAGGCCGCAGGCGGACACGGTGTCCCGGACGGAGGCGAGCGCCCGCGAGGCGGCCATGCTGCGGGCGAGGTGCTCGCGGCTGTTGGTGCGGGCGAAATTGGTGATGCGCGCCGCCATCGGCAGCTTGAGGAACAGGTTCTCCCGGTGTGCGAAGACGGTGCGCACGGAGGAGGTCGGCGTCACGGGGTCGCCGGAAGGGGGCGTGAGGGTCAGGCGGCCTGCAGCCACGAGGGCGGTTATTTCCGGATCGGCCTCGAGCCGGGACGCCTGCCAGGGATGGCACGGGATCAGGACGCGGCCCGCAAGCTGCGCGTCGGGCAGCCCCGACAGGCGCGCGAGGGCGGCACCGACCTGTCGCTCGCTCTCGGGGTCGCGCCAGAGGGCTGCGGCGAGATCGGGGGACGCGATCAGCCAGCGCAGGCGGAACGACGCCGCGCGTTCGGGCGCGTAGCGATCGGTGTCGGCTTCCGAGAAGCCATCGACGCTTTTTGCCAGCGGATGGAACGGGTGGCCGTGCCAGAGGCCTTGCTCCAATGCCACGGGTGCCCGGTCGAATGGCCGGGTGGCGCAGGCGCGGGCATGCGCGCGGGAGCGGCCGAGGCTGTCGAGAAGGCGCCGCTCGTCGCCTCACGCACCGGCGTCGCCTCGGGAGCCGCGGCGTCGAGCATCCGGCGCGCCAGCGCGGCGGGATCGTCCAGATCCACGAGCCGACCCTCGGCGCTCCGTAGCTGAACCGGATCGCCCCACGCGTGGAACCCGCCGGGCGAGCGGCGCAGGCAGGGCACCGACACGGTCTCCGCGCCGAGCGGGATCGCGCAGATCGCCCCTTCGACCGGATCGATGTCCGGAGCGTATTCCCGCAACCACGTGTTGAGCAGGCGCTCGACGGCGAGAGCGGCGTGGACGGCGGCGACGGCATCCGTCGAGGGGCGGGCGGCAGGCGAACGCGTCATGGTGTCGGGCACCGGGCACTCCGAGGACGATGGGCCGTTGCAGCCAGGGCAGCGGCGCCGGCGAGCGAGAGTCCGGCTGCCGCGAAGACGGTGCCGGAAGGGCCGAGGGAGGCGAGGGCGAGCCCCGCCGCGAAGGGACCGATGAGCTGACCCGCCGTCAGGCTGGCCCGCGCGCGGGCCACCGCGACGGTGCGGCTCGGGCCGAGCGCCTCGACGGCGGCGAAGAGCGCGGGCGCCTGACCGGCGAACAGCGCACCCTGGAGGAGACGAAGCGCGACGATGCCGGTGAGGCTGGCGCCCAGCGGCACGGCCGCGAAGGTCAGACAGCAGCCGATCAGCGACAGCCCGAGGGCGATCCCGGGCGAGGCGCCGTCCAGGCCGCGGGCCCAGAGGGGAAGGACCAACAGGGCGACGAGCCAGCTCAGGCTGTGCAGCAGGCCGATCAGACCGGGGGTGTAGACAGCGGGATCGTGCGCGGTCGCCCAGGCCGGGAAGAAGGCGACGAACGCGAACGCCCCGGCGCTCCCGCACATTCCGGCACACAGCAGGGACAGCTCCTGGCGCTTGGTCCGATCGTTCGGCGACGCGCCGTCGGGCTCCGCCCGCAACCGGCGGCCGGCTGCCGCGGCGGCGAGCGTCACCGCCAGGAGGAGGCCGCCGCAGCCGAGCATCAGAGGGCCGAGACAGCCGCGCTCGAACGCGAGCCCGCCGGCGAGCGGTCCGAGCAGGCAACCCGCCGAGACCGCCTGCTGCATCAGCGCGAAGCCGCGGCCGGGGGTGCGGCTCGCCGCCCGGAAGGCGAGGGCCAGCACGACGCCGCCGCCCGCCAGGCCCTGGACGAAGCGGGCGACGAGCAGCATCAGCGGATCGGCGGCGAGCGCGATCAGCACGCAGCTCGCCGCACTCAGCCCACCGGTCCAGCCGATCAGCGTCGGCAGCGAGAACCGCCGCGCGAGCCCGGTCCAGGCCGGCGTCATGGCCAGGGTGGTTGCGGCGGGCGCGGCGAGCGCCGCAGCGGTCCAGAAGGTCGGCGCCGCACCCATCCGCGCGATGTGGAGGCCGAGGAAGGGGAGCAGGGCCAGCGGTGCCGCCGTCACTGCGAGCTGCAGCAGCACCAGGGCCGCGAGGCCGGCGACCCCGATCCGCGGGCTCGTCACGGCCGTCACGAACGCCCTCCCCGAAAGAGCGGGTTTGCGGCGCGTCCGAGCCGGCTCGGCATCGAGGTGGTGAGCGTCGAGGCGGCGAGGAGCGGAGTCAGCACCTCCTTGAACGGCGCCGTCGGACGGTCGAGAAGACATGCGGCGACGAGCGCCTTGCGCGCGCTGGGCGCGTCCGCCTCGGTGAGCACGCCCCGGACGGTGGCCACGAGGATCCGACGGGTCGCATCGAGGGTGAAGCCCGTTCCCGCCGCCGCGAAGGCTTCGGCGATGGCGCGCAGGGCGACATCGATCGCGAGCGTCTGGGCGTAGGCGAGGAGTTCGTCCGGCCGGGGCAGCAGCAACGAGTTCCGGTGCGGATCGGTGATCAGGTAGGCCGGGACGGTCAGCCCGCTCTCGACCAGCCAGCCGGGCGCGCACCGCACGGTGTCGTGATCGCGCAGGATCAGGCGGCAGGGCCGTCCCTCAGCGAACGCCAGGAGGCCGTTCTGGCCGTGCAGTTCCGGAACGAAGCCGAGGCAGGCAGTGCGAAGAACTACCCCGAGGACGAGGCCGGCGATCTCCGAGAACAGGTCCGCGAGGTCGGGCGCGTCCCCCGCCACGGCCCGCACGGCCGGTGGCACGCCGCCGCGCGGCGCGACCGCCAGGCTCGCGAGGGGGATCACCGCCGCGCCGCCCTCAGGGATGTGGCGCAGGGCGCAGCCGAGGAGGGCCGGGCGCTCGGCGAAGAGGTCGCCGTCCCGTTCGGCGAAATGCCAGAAGGCCGTCTCATCCGCGAGCGCGACGGACCGGCACAGCCACGGATCGCGCGCGAGCCCGGCGGCCAGGAGGCCGGCACCGTGCAGACCGTTGTGAAGCGATTGCGGCGGCAGCCGGCGGCGCACGCCGAGCTTGCGCACGTCGAGGGGCAGCTTCAGATGCAGGCCGGGCCGGGCGGGGAATGCGACCGTGCGGAGCGACGAGGTCGCGGCGACGAGGGGCCCCCGGAAGTCGAGGGCGACGATGCGCCCGTCGCCGAGTTCGGGACCGAAGGGCTTGGGGAGCACATGGGCGGCCTGCCAGGGATGGATGGGCAGAGCGACGTGAGAGGCCGCGAGACCGCGTCTCGCCATCTCCTGCCCGAGCAGGGTGTGTTGCTGCGGGTCGAGGATGGCGGTCGCCGGCTCCGGATGACCGGCATCGGGCGCACAAGCGAGGTGATCGCGCGCGAGCGCGCACCAGGACAGGGCGAAGAACCGGCCCGTCTCCGCGCCGTAGGCGAGAACCTGCGCGCGGTCGAGGCCGTGCCGGGAGCGGGACAGGGGATGGAACGGCCGGTCCCGCCAAGCCGCAAGGCGCTCCCAAACGATCGAATCGTCCGGATGTGTCTCCGTCAGGAGCGTGTCGGCCCACGCCTCCCACATGGGGAGCTCGTCGCCGATCCGCGTCATCTCGGCCAGAGTCCGGGCGCGGATGGCTTGAGGGAGATCGGGCAGGCCGTCGAGCACGAGCGCCAGCAAGGCCGACGCGTCGAGTTCCGCGCGGGTCGAGGCCGTCTCGAAACGTGCCGCGCCGGCGAGCCTGAAACCGTCCCGCCAACCGTCCGGCCGCACGCGGGCCCGGAGATGGCCCGCACCGAGGGCGAGCGCGTAGTCCCGCGTCCCATCCGCGGATGGAGGCCCGAGGGCCGAGCGGCTCCGGAAGCCGGCGACATCCTCGATCCAGAGCGCATCGAAAAGCTCGGCGCACAGGTCTTGCGCGCGGTCCAGGGCAGGCGCTGGGGCGACCGTCGATGAGGACATGAGACCAGTCCTCAGAACAACGGCAGCACGGTGCCGGCTCCGCTCTCTTCCGCCCGGCGCAGGACGGCACGGGCGCAGGCGATGTCGTCGATCGCCATGCCCATCGGGTTGAGCAAGATGATCTCGCGATCATTCTCCCGCCCGGGCTTGCGCCCGACCACGCCTCACCGAGCTCGGCGTGCAGTTTCTCGCGCGAGAATTCGCCGGCCTCCACGAGGAGATTGATGATCTTCTTCTCGCGGTTGCACTGATCCCAGTCGTCGACGACGACCTTGTCTGCCTTGAGGAAGACGTCACGCTCGACATCCATGATCGAGACGTTGGCGAGCAACGTTCCGAGGCTGAGCCAGTGGAAGGGCAGGTAGGGTCGGTCGGTCACCGTGCAGGTGACGACGACGGGGCATTCGCGCACCGCCGCCTCCGCGCTCGCCGCGATGACGGTCTTCAGGCGCGGAAAGCTGTCGCGCAGGCGCGCGGCGAGATCCTCGGCCGCGC
>JAEUAC010000002.1 GCA_019695455.1 Methylorubrum extorquens
GAACCATTTCGTCGCGACCGACGCATCAACTACCGATGTCGTCGGCATCGCGCGCCTGCCGGATGAGCCATACCGAACTGTCGAGCCGCTTCGGCGTCATGGCCCGGATCCGGTCGAGATCGGCCAGGATCTCCGCGCGCGTCTGGACCGGTGCTCGCGTCGGCGTCGCCTCGCGGGTCAGCACCTCGCGGGCGAGGTCGTCGAGCGAGCGGCCCGAGCGGCGGGCCTTCTCCTCAAGCCGCTCGATCACGTCCTGCGCGATGCCGCGCACCAGCACGTCCGCCATGGAGGCCTCCTGTCGAGCGCGACCCTAGCACAAGGCCGGAGACGCCTGCAGGGTCTCAGCCCGCGAGGGCGGCCCTGAGCTTCGCCGCGTGGCCGGCGATCACGGCCTTGTCGGCCATCTGGCCCGTATGGGGCCGGAGCGCGACCCCGTCCCGGCGGGGCAGGATGTGGACGTGGAGGTGGAACACGACCTGGCCGCCGGCGGGCTCGTTGAACTGCTGGATCGTCAGGCCGTCGGCCGCGAAGGCCGCCTTGGCGGCGGCCGCCACCTTCTGCACGGTCGCCATGGTGGCCGCGAGATCGTCCGGCGCCACGTCGAGGAGGGTCCGGGCGGCGGCCTTCGGGATCACGAGCGTATGGCCGTCCGCGCGGGGCATGATGTCCATGAAGGCGAGCGTCCTGTCGTCCTCGTAGACGCGCTCCGCCGGCATCTCGCCGCGCAGGATCTTGGCGAACACGTTGTCGGGATCGTACCGGCTCATCCGAGGCTCCGTGCGGCTGGGTCCGGCCCGGGCTTAGCGAGGCCGGCGGGCCCGGACAATCGCCGGCCGGGTCAATCGCCCTGCCGGAAGGGGGCGGCGGCCTCGTATTCCTCGTGCGCCGCCTCGACGTAGAGCCGCTCGCGATCGAGGTACTGGGCCACCGCCCGTCGCAGGCCCGGATCGGCGATTCGGTGGGCGGAATAGGTCGTGACGGCCCGGTAGCCGCGCGCCAGCTTGTGCTCGCCCTGGGCGCCCGCCTCGACGCGGACGAGGCCGTGCGCCAGCGCGAAGTCGATCGCCTGGTAGTAGCAGACCTCGAAATGCAGGAACGGGTGCTCCTCGATGGCGCCCCAGTTGCGGCCGTACAGCGCCTCGTCGCCGATGAAGTTGATCGCGCCCGCGACGTAGCGGCCGGCCCGCTTCGCCATGACCAGGAGCACGCGATCCGCCATGCGCTCGCCGAGGAGCGAGAAGAAGCGGCGGTTGAGGTAGGGCCGGCCCCACTTGCGGGCGCCCGTGTCCATGTAGAAGGCGAAGAACGCGTCCCAATGCGCCTCCGTCAGGTCCGTCCCGGTGACGTGCTCGATGGTGATGCCGGACCCCAGCGCGTCCCGTCGCTCGCGGCGGATGCCCTTGCGCTTGCGGGAGGCGAGGGCGGCGAGGAAGCCCTCGAAGTCGCCGTAGCCCTCGTCGATCCAGTGGAACTGCTGGTCGGTCCGGGTGAGGTAGCCGCGCGTGGCGAGGAAGGTCGCGCTCTCCCCGGGCAGGAAGGTGAGGTGGGTCGAGGACGCCTCGACCTGGCCCCGGATGGCGTCGAGCCCGGCCAGGAGCTCGTCCCGCCGGCGGTCCCGGTCCTCGCCCGCCCGTACGAGCAGGCGGGGGCCGGTGGCGGGCGTGAAGGGCACGCTCACCTGCAGCTTCGGGTAGTAGCGGCCACCGGCGCGCTCGAACGCGTCCGCCCAGCCGGCGTCGAACACGTATTCGCCCATCGAGTGGGTCTTCAGGTAGCAGGGCGCCGCCGCCGCGATCCCGTCCCCGTCCCGGACCAGCACGTGGGCCGGGCTCCAGCCGGTCCGTCCGCCGACGCAGCCCGAATCCTCCAGCGCCGACAGGAAGGCGTGGGACAGGAAGGGATTGCCGACGCCCGCCGCGCCGTCGGCCGCGCAGGCATCCCATGCCGCGGGCGCGATCGACGCGAGCCCGGGCGCGACCTCGACGGTGACGGCTTCGCTCATCGTGCGAACCTGCGACGGGCCGCGCCGTCCCGCAACCGCCGCGATGCCGCAAGGCGCGTCAGCGGGGGCAGCCGTTCCGGCGCTCTTCGGCCTGGATCTCGGCGACCTTGCGCCGGTCGCGCGCGGAGAGGGGCACGTCGGCGATGTCGTCGTGGCGGCAGCCCTCGCGGCCGAAGGCCCGGATGCCGCGCTCTGTCCTGAAGCAGTAGCCCGCGTCCGCGTAGACCGCGTTCCGCTCGCCCCAGAGCTCGTCGCAGGGAAAGTCCGCCCTGGCGGCGGCGGCGCCGAGCGCGAGCCCCAGGCCGGCCAGAAGGAGGGCCGTGGCGGGCCTCGTCCTGGCGGACCGGGTCATGGCGCGAAGCCCTCGAAGACGATCTGGTCGGCATGCGGCCGGACGCGCTCGGCGTCGGCCGCGCTCCGGACCGTCCAGGTCATGACGGGGATGCCGCCGATGGCGCGGGGCAGGGCGCTCGCCGCGCAGGGCAGGTCCGCCTGCCGCCAGGAGACGAAGTCGGGCCGCGTCCGCGGCCAGTGCAGCAGCTCGGTCATGGCGCGGAGCGTGTCCGCGTCCAGCCTCGCGGCCTCGCCGGTCTCGTAACGCGACTGCCCGACGATGCCCCGCGGCCGGTCGGGCGCGAGGTCGCGCACGAGCGCCACGATCGCGGGATCGAAGCTCTTGATCGCGACCGGCGCGGGGCGCCCGGCCAGCACGGCGGCGGTGCGCCGCGCCAGGCTCTCGTCGCCGTCGAAGCGGCTCTTGATCTCGACGACCAGAGGCACCCGTCCGCCGATCCGGTCGAGGAAGGCGGCGAGCGTCGGGATGCAATCCGCCGTCCCGCCGACCGGAAGCCGGCCCAGCGCGGCCGCGTCGCGGGCCCGCACGGGACCGCTCTCGCCCGTCAGGCGCTCGAGGTCGTGATCGTGGAAGACCATCGCCTCGCCGTCCGCCGAGAGCTGGACGTCGCATTCGATCGCGAACCCGGCCGCGATCGCGGCCTCGGCCGCGCCGATCGTGTTCTCGAACCGGCCGGCGGAGGCGTCGTGGAGGCCGCGATGCGCGATCGGCCGCGCCGTGAGCCAGGCGGGCGCGTTCGGGGCGGTCATTCGACCTCGAACATCCCCTCGACCTCGACGCAGGCGCCCATGGGCAGGCCCGCGACGCCGATCGTGGAGCGGGCGTGGCGGCCGGCGTCGCCGAACACCTCCACCATGAGGTCGGAGGCGCCGTTCATGACGGCGGCGACGGTCGTGAATTCGGGCGTCGCCGCGATGAAGCCGCCGAGCCGGACGACCCGCCGCACCCTGTCGAGGTCGCCGACGACCGCCTTCAGCTGGGCGATGACGTTGATGGCGCAGAGGCGCGCGCCGTCCTTGGCGGCGTCGGGCGCGATCTCCGCGCCGAGGCGCCCGACCAGCGAGGCGGCGAGCTTGCCCTCGGCATCGAAGGGCAGCTGGCCCGAGACCACCACGGTCGACCCCGAGCGGACGGCCCCCACGTAGTTCGCCACCGGCGCGGCCGGCTGCGGAAGCACGATGCCGAGTTCGCCCAGCCTGTCCTCGACCTTGCTCATGCCGTGTTTCCTCGCGACGGACCCTCGCGCTTCTGGCGGAAGGGCGGTCGCGCTTCAAGCCGCGTTGCGGGCTCGGGGCCACTTTCCTAATCTCGCGGGCGACGGGAGATCTCATGAACGCGTCCATCCATGCCGCCTGCCTCGTGCTGCTCGTCGGAGCGTCGGCCGCTTCGGCGCAGGCGACCGGCCCGCGGCTCGCGCCCCATCGCGCCGTCTACGACCTCTCGCTCGACCGGAGCGCGGGGGCGCGCACGATCGAGGCCGCCCGCGGCCGCATCGCGTTCGACTTCACGGGCGACGCCTGCGAGGGCTACGCGCTCAAGTTCCGGCAGGTGACGGAGCTGACCAGCGCCGAATCGGGCACCAAGCTCTCCGACCTGCGCACCGCGAACTTCGAGAGCGGCGACGGCAAGAGCTTCCGCTTCCGCAACGAGACCGGCTCCGGCGGTCCGCCCGCGTCCACGATCGACGGCACGGCCGAGCGCAAGGCCGACGGTCCGCTCGCGATCCGCCTCAGGATGCCCAAGCGCGAGAGCGCGACGGTCGACGGCGCGGCCGTGTTCCCGAACGTGCAGATGCGCGACCTCATCGAGGCGGCGCGCGAGGGCCGGTCGACGCTGCAGGTCAAGGTCTTCGACGGATCGGACGACGGCAAGACGGTCTACGACACGCTGTCCGTGATCGGGAAGCGGATCGAGCCCGGCCGGACGGAGGGGCTCGAGGAGCCCGCCCGGCAGGACGGCCTCGCGAAGCTCGCCCGCTGGCCGGTCGTCATGAGCTATTTCAAGGGCGGTCGCGCCGACGGCACCCCCGTCTACGTGCTGTCCTTCGACCTCTACGAGAACGGCGTCAGCCGGAACCTCAAGCTCGATTACGGGGACTTCGCCCTCAGGGGCGTGATGTCCCGCCTGGAGCTCCTGCCGGAGAAGCCGTGTTCGCGGTGACGGCTCCGGCACGGTCCGTCGGCCCGCGTCGACGCTCGGGGGCCGCGACCCGGATGCGGCGCTTCAACGGGCGACCGTCTGCTTGGGGTGGAAGGCGGACCTTGAGCTTTCGTCTCGAAGCCGAGGTGCCACATCCGAGCCCTCAGGCATGGCGGTGCTGATGGTGCAGGTCGGGGTAGTGCGGGTGGGTGTGCTTCAGCGGCTCGTGTCGGTGCCGGTGTGAGTGCGGTTCCGTCACTGGACCATCGTGATGGTGCTGGTGGTGCTCGTCGTGGACGTGGACGTGCTCGTGCTCCATCCCCTCGTGGGTATGCTCGTGTTCGTGCCGCTCCGCGAGGTGCAGCCACAGGCCTACGCCCATCAGCAGACCGGCCACGACGACCTGCATCGTCACCGGCTCGTGCAGCAGCAGGACGGCGATCACCGCGCCGATGAAGGGCGCCAGGGAGAAGTAGGCGCCGGTTCGCGCCGCGCCGAGGTGGCGCAGCGCCAGCATGAACAGGACGAGGCTCACCCCGACGCCGAGGAAGCCGACCACGGCCGCCGCCCCGATCACCGCCACGGGTGGCACAGCCGCACCGAGTAGGAGCGCCAAGACGACGTTGATGCTGCCCGCTGCCAGCCCCTTGATGGTGGCCGTCGCCACCGGGTCGGCCGAGGACAGCTTGCGCGTCAGGTTGTTGTCGATGCCCCAGGCCAGACAAGCCGCTGCGATGAGGGCCGCACCGACATCGAGGCGCACGCCACCGCCATTCCACGACAGCACGACCGCACCGGCGAGGATGGCGAACGCGCCTCCCATCAGCCGCCGATCGACGTTCTCCCGGAACACCACCCAGGCGATCAGCATGGTCGCCAGCCCTTCGAGGTTGAGCATGAGGGACCCGGACGCCGCCGAGGTGCGCGACAGCCCCAGCATCAGGAGCAGTGGTCCAGCAAGCCCGCCGAACAGCACGACCGCCGCCAGCCACGGTAGATCGTGACGGCGCAGGGGAGCTTCCGGGGAAGAGATGCCGAATGCGGCCCGGCCGCCGAGCACGATCGCGAGACCAGCGCCTGCCCCGAGGTAGAGCAGCCCGGCGAGCAGTTGTGGAGACATCTCGCCGAGGAGCAGCTTGGCGAATGGGGCCGAGGCCCCGAAAAGGACCGCCGAAACGAGCGCCAGCGGCACGCCGGGCCAGAGGTGGGACAGGACGCGCTTCATCCTGCGACTTTAGCAGGATTTCATCCGGCCCTGAGCGCGGACCTTCCGACCTTCCGCAACGGGGTCGAAAGCAGACGCCGGCCATTCCGCGACGATCTATCGCCGATCCGATTTGCGGCCCTCGGCCGGTCGCCGTCCGTCCGACCCGTCCTCCGGTCCGCGCGGATGCACGGAGGTGCGGTCCGCGAACGGGAAGGCCAGCCCCTTCTGGACGGCGGCGGCGCCGAACTTCGCGCGGATGCGGTCGATGGCGGCTTCGCGGCGGCTCTCGCCCTGGACGGTGACGTCGGCGAGGTCGCCGCGGTCGGCGTCGGCGCCCGGGCAGAGGTCGGAGGCGCCGATGCCGATCAGCCGGAACTGCCGGCCGTCGCATTCCTCGCGCAGCATGGCGCGGGCCGGCTCGAAGAGGCGGGAGGCGAGCTGGGTCGCGGGCAGCCCCGACCGCGTGCGGGTCGCGAGCTGGAAGTTGCGGTCCTTCAGCTTGAGCACGACGGAGCGGCCCGCGAGCTCCCCGTGCTTCAGCCGGCCGGAGACCTTCTCGCAGAGCCGCCACAGGATGGGCTCGAGCTCGTCGACGCGCGACAGGTCGGCCGAGAAGGTCGTCTCGGCCGAGACGCTCTTCGCCTCCCGCGTGGTCTCGACGCGGCGCGTGTCCTCGCCGCGGGCGAGGCGGGCGAGCCGCTCGCCGTCGCGCCCGAGGAGGCGCACCAGCTCCTCCGGCCGCTTCGCCTGGATGTCGCGGACGAGGCGGAGCCCCGCCCGGTCGAGCCGCGCGAGGGCGGCCTTGCCGATGCCGGGCAGGATGCCGACGGAGCGCCCGCCGATGACGGAGAGGGCGTCCGTCCGGCCCAGCACGGAGAAGCCGCGCGGCTTCTCGGCATCCGAGGCGATCTTGGCCAGGAACTTGTTGTAGGCGAGCCCGACGGAGATCGAGATGCCGATTTCGGCCTCGACCCGGCGGGCGAAGCGCACCAGCGTGCGGGCGGGCGAGCGGCCGTGGACCCGCTCCGTCCCGGCGAGGTCGAGGAAGGCCTCGTCGATCGAGATCGGCTGGACGAGGGGGGTCAGCTCGCCCATGAGCGCCCGCACCTCGCGCCCCACGGCCGCGTAGACGTCCATTCGGGGCCGGACGACGACCGCGTGCGGGCAGGCCTTCAGGGCCTTGAACATCGGCATGGCCGAATGCACCCCGTAGGTGCGCGCGATGTAGCAGGCCGTGGTCGCGACGCCGCGCGTGCCGCCGCCGACGATCACCGGCTTGTCGCGGATGGAGGGGTCGTCGCGCTTCTCGATCGCGGCGTAGAACGCGTCGCAATCGACATGCGCGATGGTGAGCGCGTCGAGCTCGGGATGGCGGAGCACGCGCGGCGAGCCGCAGCGGCCGCAGCGGGCTCCCGCCGGCGCGTCGGCGTCGCAATCGCGGCAGATCGCGGCGGTCATGGCTCCCAGTCGGCATCCGGCGAGAGCATCGCCCGCGCCCGGGCGATGTCGGCCGGTGCGACCTCCGCCTCGCCCGCGAGCTCCATCAGGCGCGCCTCGTGCGCCGAGACGTGCTCCAGCACGGCCCCGAGGAAGCCGGGCTCCCGCGTCGCGGCGCGGATCGTCGCGGGCGAGAGGCCGGTCTCGGCCAGGAAGACGCCCAGGCGTTCCGGGTCGCCCGCGATCCGGCCGAACAGGCGCAGGGCCAGCGCCTCGGCGTCCACAGACTTATCGGGGCGTGCCACGTCGGATTCTCCTTTCATCAACATGTAGCGGCTAGGTTTACCTCAACCCCGGGCCTCCACCGGCGCATCCGGACAAGAGCGAGCGGGACATGAACGGCCCGATGAAGAAGACGGTGCTGATCGTCGAGGACAACGAGCTGAACATGAAGCTGTTCGGCGACCTTCTCGAGGCGCACGGCTACGCCACCCTGAAGACCGGCAACGGGATCGAGGCGATCGAGCTCGCGCGCGCCCATCACCCGCACCTCATCATCATGGACATCCAGCTGCCGGAAGTCTCGGGGCTCGATGTCACGCGGTGGATCAAGGAAGACGACGACCTGAAGGCGATCCCGGTCATCGCCGTCACGGCCTTCGCCATGAAGGGCGACGAGCAGCGCATCCGCGAGGGCGGCTGCGAGGCGTATCTGTCGAAGCCCATCTCGGTGGCCAAATTCCTCGAGGCCGTCCGCACCTACGCGGCCTGAAGCCGGAGCGTATCATGTCGGCACGTGTGCTCGTGGTGGACGATATCGCCACCAACGTGAAGCTGCTCGAGACCAAGCTCGCGGCGGAGTATTTCGACGTCGTCACGGCCATGAACGGGCGCGACGCGATCGCCATCTGCGAGCAGGGGCTCTGCGACATCGTCCTCCTGGACGTGATGATGCCCGACCTCGACGGGTTCGAGGTGTGCCGCCTGCTCAAGACCTCGCCCGTGACGGCCCACATGCCGGTCGTCATGGTGACGGCACTGGACCAGCCGAGCGACCGCCTGAAGGGCCTCGACGCGGGCGCCGACGACTTCCTGACGAAGCCCGTCGACGACGTCGCGCTGTTCGCGCGCGTCCGCAGCCTCGTCCGCCTGAAGGCCGTGACGGACGAGCTGCGCGCCCGCCTGCTCGGCTCGCGCGCGCTCGGCCTCGCCGACCCGCTGGTCGCGGCCGCGACCGAGACGGGGCAGAACGCGAGCGTCCTCCTCGTCGACGACCGGGCGAGCTCCTACGAACGTCTCGCCTCCGCCCTGTCGCAGTATCATCGCGTCGAGGTCGAGCCGAACCCGAGCCTCGCCATGATCCGGGCCGCCGAGGGCGATTTCGACGTCGTCCTCGTCAGCCTCGACCTGCAGGATTTCGACGGTCTGCGGCTGTGCAGCCAGCTCCGCTCGCTCGAGCGCACCCGGCACGCGGCCGTGATCCTGATCGCCGACATGGACGATCGGGCCCGGGTGCTGCGCGGCCTCGACATCGGGGCGCACGACTTCCTGGTCCGCCCCGTGGACCGCAACGAGCTCGTGGCGCGCGTCCGGACCCAGGTGCGCCGCCGCCGATTCGCCGAACGCCTCCGCGACGGCGTGCAGATCTCGATGGACGCCGCCGTCACGGACGGGCTCACGGGGCTCCACAACCGCCGCTACCTCGACGTCCACCTCGCGACCCTCTTCGACGCCGCGAGCCGCCGCGGCGCGCCGCTCGCGCTGCTCCTCCTCGACATCGACCGGTTCAAGTCGATCAACGACACCTGGGGCCACGAGGCCGGCGACGACGTGCTGCGGGAATTCGCCGTGCGCGTGCGCGGCATGACGCGCAACGTCGACCTCGTCGCCCGGTACGGCGGCGAGGAGGTGGTGGTCGTGATCCCGGACGCCACCGCCGAGGAGGCGCGCTTCGTCGCCGAGCGCATCCGCGAGCGGATCGGCGGCACGCCGTTCGAGATCCATCGCCGCAGCCGGCGGATCGACGTCACCGTCTCGATCGGCGTGGCGGGCCGCGAGCGGCAGGACGAGTCCTCGGCCGAGATGGTCAAGCGCGCCGACCAGGCGCTGTATCGGGCCAAGGAGACGGGCCGGAACAGGGTGATGTCGCAGGCGGCGTAACCTTAATAGGCCTACAAACGCCGACTTTAAGGTAAACAACGCATTAAAGCGACCTTGAGGCGAATCAGCATTGGATTGGCCGGAAGGGCATCATACCTTCCTCTCGTACCCGACGACGGTCCTTGGGCCGACGTCGAGACTAGCCCTCCGATACTCAGGTCCGCCGCATCTCCTGGGTTTCGAGGGCTAGGCCGGTCCGGGAGCGGCATCAGCCTCCTCACAGTCGCTCCCGGCCGGCCACCCTGGGCCGGTCGGGCCCGGACATCCCCCGACATCCCCGCTCCACTGCGCGCACCGGCCCGGCTCGTCCCGGCGCCACGGTGCCGGATGTCCGCCCGGATGGGCGTGGATGGCCGGAACGAGGCCGGCCGGGACGGTGGGGCTCTTGGGACTCTTCGGGGCCGTCCGACGATCAGGCGCGCGGCGCCGCTGCGGCTCGGGCCCGGCCATGACGGCGGGGCACGTCCCGGTCAGGCGAGCCCGAAGCTCGTCTCGTATTTCAGGACCAGCAGGGAGGCCGAGACGGCGCCGAAGAGGAGGCGCGTCTTCTCGAGCAGGCGCTCCGCCTCCGTCGGCCGGTCGGCCAGGCGGGCGTCGCGCATGATCTCGGCGACCCGCAGGGCGCGGGCGAGGTCGGCGCCCGTGGCGTTCGGCCAGAGGCCGACGAGGAGGCGGGCGAGGTCGCCGGGGGCGCGGCCGACCGCGTCGGGGCTGTTCGACAGGTAGGCGGCGATGTGGCTGACGCGATCGCGGCCGACCGCATCGCGGTGGCCCTCGTCAGTCGTTGTCCTCGCGGCCATCACGAGGACAGGATGGGACCGACATGGTCAACGGATCGTTACAGATCGCGTCCAGTCGTCCCGTCGGGTCGTAGCGTCGAAAACCGACCGACGCTGCGCCTTACTTGATCTTGCCTTCCTTGAACTCGACGTGCTTGCGCGCGACGGGGTCGTACTTCTTCATCGACAACTTGTCGGTCATCGTGCGCGAGTTCTTCTTGGTGACGTAGAAGTAGCCCGTGTCGGCGGTCGAAACGAGCTTCACCTTGATGGTGACGGCCTTGGCCATGATGTTCTCCAGTCCGGTTGGGCGGACCGTCCATGCGATCCGTGGCCGGCTGCGGGCCGGCTGAATTCCGTCGCGCCTCCTTCGCCGATCGGGCGCCGGAGGTCAAGGTTTCCGGGACGCCGCGGGCTCAGAGCGTCTCGCGCACGAAGCGGCCGCGGACCTCGTGGTAGAAGGGCACGGGCAGGTCCGCCCCGAACCCGTCCTCGCTCCGCTTCTCGAGCTCCTTCAGCATCACGACCGTGATCGGCGGCAGGTCCAGGCGCTGCGCCCCCTCGATGTCGATCCAGACGAGCTCGACCAGCTCCTTGTCGGGGCCCGTGAAGCCTGGCAGCTCGGCCGTGATGGCGGTGCGGTCGACGGCGAAGAAGCGGGTGTCGAAGCGCCGCGGCCGCCGGGGCGGCGTGATCGCGCGGCCGACGAACCGGACGGAGGACAGGTCGGGCAGGATCGCGTGCTCGAAGAAGCCGGCCCAGGCGCCCGATTCGGGGCCGCGCGGCATGGGCTCCTCCCTGGAGCCGAGCAGGAGTCCGGTCTCCTCGTAGGTCTCGCGGATGGCCGTCAGCGCCAGCGCCCGGCCGCGTCCGGCCGAGGGGCGGACGGTGCGGGCGAGGAGCGCCGCCTCGACCCGCGGCAGGAGATGGCCGGAACAGGGCATGCGCCGGTCGTCGGCCTCGATGCGGCCGCCGGGGAACACGAACTTGCCCGGCATGAACTTGTGCGCCTCGTGCCGCTTGCCCATCAGGACCTTCGGCACCGGCCCCTGCCGGTCGACGATGATGAGGGTGGCGGCGTCCCTAGGCTTCAGGTTGGGCCAGCGGCGCTCGCGGGGGGCCTCCTGCACGTACTCCGTCAGTCGTGCCGCGTGGTCGTCGCTCAAACCCGTCGTCCCCGCCCGTGTCCCGCGTCTCGAGCGCGGATCGCTCCCCGAATCCGTGCATGCCTAGCGCGAATTGCAGGCCCACGACAGCGCCCTTCACGGGCTGGAGCAGCCCCAGAGACAGGCCGATGGCGAGCGACGGCCACAGGAGGGCGTGGAGCCAGAGGGGCGCGCCCTCGTAGTGCATCTCGGCCGAGTAGATGCCGTAGCCGACGAGGTGGCCGACGATGAACATGACGATGTAGGGCGGGAAATCGTCCGCCCGGTGATGATGGAAGGCCTGGCCGCAGGCCGTGCAGGCGGGCTCCACCTTGAGGAAGCGCCCGAACAGGCGCCCCTCGCCGCAGCGGGGACAGCGGCAGCGCAGCCCCCGCAGGACGGCGGTCGGCCCGTCCGGGCGGAGCTTCGAGAGGGGGACGCTCGTCATCCGCGCGACTTTCGACGTGAGGTCTTGGGAAGGCCGCGCGGGGCGCCGCCGCGCTTCGGGGGCGGGCCGGACCCGCGGCCGCGCCGCCCCGACCGGAGCGTGCCGGCGGACACGATCTCGAAGCGGAGCGCGCCCGCGACGGGCGCCGCCTCGACGAGCTTCACCTCGACCGTGTCGCCGAGCCGGTAGGTCTCGCCCGTGCGGTCGCCGACGAGGGCGTGGGTGCGCTCGTCGTGGCGGTAATAGTCCGCCCCGATCGTGGAGGCGGGCACGAACCCGTCGGCGCCCGTGCCGGCGAGCTTCACGAAGAGGCCGGACCGGGTGACGCCCGAGATGCGGCCGTCGAAGACCGCCCCGACCTGGTCCGCCATGTGGAAGGCGATCAGCCGGTCGATCGTGTCCCGCTCGGCCGCCATGGCCCGCCGCTCGGCCGCCGAGATGTCCTCGCCGACCTTGCGCAGCATGTCGGTCGTCGTGCCCTCCGGCAGCCCGTCCGCGCCGAAGCCGAGCGCGCGGACGAGGCCGCGATGCACGACGAGGTCCGCGTAGCGCCGGATGGGCGAGGTGAAATGCGCGTAGCGGCGCAGGTTCAGGCCGAAATGGCCGAGGTTCTCGGCCGCGTAGACGGCCTGCGCCTGCGACCGCAGCACGATCTCGTTCACGAACGGCTCGTGCGCCGAGCCCGCGAAGGCGCGCAGGATGCCGTTGAACAGCGCCGGCCGAATCGCTCCGGCCTTCGGCAGCTTGTGGCCGACGGAGGCCAGCACCTCGCCCAGCGCCCGCATCTTCTCGAGCGTCGGCTCGTCGTGCACGCGGTAGAGGAGGGGCGAGCTCTTCGCCTCCAGGGTCTCGGCGGCCGCGACGTTCGCGGCGATCATGAACTCCTCGACGAGCTTGTGCGCGTCCAGCCGCTCCGGGTTCGCCACCCGCTCGACGCGCCCCTCCGCGTCGAGGACGAGCTTGCGCTCGGGCAGGTCGAGGAAGAGCGGGCCGCGCGCGTCGCGCGCCGTCGCCAGCGCGGCATAGGCGGCGTAGAGCGGGCGCAGGACAGGGTCCAGCAGCGGCCCCGTCGCGTCGTCGGGGCGCCCGTCGATCGCGGCCTGCGCCTGACCGTAGGAGAGCTTCGCGGCCGACCGCATCATCACGCGGTGGAAGCCGTGCCGGCGCTTGCGGCCCTCCGCGTCGAAGACCATGCGGACCGCGAGCGCGGGCCGGGCCTCCCCCTCGCGGAGCGAACAGAGGTCGTTGGAGATGCGCTCCGGCAGCATCGGCACGACCCGGTCCGGGAAGTAGACCGAGTTGCCGCGCTTCAGCGCCTCGCGGTCGAGCGCCGATCCGGGCCGCACATAGGCCGCGACGTCCGCGATCGCGACGGTCACGACGAAGCCGCCCGGGTTGCCGGGATCCTCGTCGGGCGCGGCGTGGACGGCGTCGTCGTGGTCCTTCGCGTCCGGCGGGTCGATCGTGACGAGCGGCAGGTCCCGCCAATCCTCGCGGCCCTGGAGGCGCGCGGGCCTGGCGGCCCCGGCCTCCTCCAGCACGTCGGCCGGGAAGACGTGCGGGATGGAGTGCGCGTGGATCGCGACGAGGCTGACCGCCTTCTCGGAGTTCAGCGAGCCCAGCCGTTCGCGCACCCTGGCCTGCGGCGGCCCGAACCGCCCCGGCCCCTCGAGGCTCGCCGTGACGAGGTCGCCGTCCGCCGCGCCGTTCTCGGCGCCCTTGTCGACCAGCGCCTCGCGCCCGAGCGCCTTCTTGTCGACCGGAACGATGCGGCCGCCCCCGCCGGGATTCGCCCGGAAGATGCCCAGCATCTCGTGCCGCTGGCGTGGCAGGACCTTCACGATGCGTCCGGGAAACGCGCCGTCCTCCCCGCCGGCCCGGTCGACCCTGACCAGCGCCCGGTCGCCCACGCCCGCGGGCCGCTCGCCGCCGTGGCGCGCGCCCTGGCGGGGGGCG
>JAEUAC010000215.1 GCA_019695455.1 Methylorubrum extorquens
CCGGGACGGCCGTCGAGACCGCCTGCGCGATCTCCGGTCCCTTCCACCACACGGCGCCGCCGGCCGCGACGAGGACGGCCAGGATCGGACCGGAACGCAGTTTCACGCCAGAACCTCGCGAGCGGACGTCGGATCGCCTGCCGGCGGTCGGGACGGGGAGGGGACGGCCGCCAGGCCGTGCGGGGAAGGGACGGCCGCCAGGCCGTGAAGGAGGAGCGCGACGACCTCGGCCGCGACCGTCCGGTCGTCGCCGTCGCCCGCCGCCGCGCCGCTCCAGAGCGCGCCGAGCATGAGGCGGGCCGTCCGGGCGGGGTCGACGGGGCGGAACTCGCCCCGGCCGATCCCGTCGGCGATCGCCTGGGCCAACCGGGCGCCGAGGCGCGCCTGCCGGTCGCGGAAGACGCGGCGCTTGGACCGGTCGGCCTCGGCGCCCTCGTCGACGAGCCGGCCGGTCACGAGGTGGTCCCGGAAGACGGGCACGATGATCGTCGCCATGGCGAGCAGGCGGTCGACAGGCGCCGTGCCGGCGCCCAGCACGGAATCGAGCCGCTCCTCGACGGAATCCAGCACGTCGGAGAAGACGGCCGCGAAGAGGTCGTCCTTGCCCGTGAAGTAGCGGTAGAGGGTGGGCTTCCCGACCCCGGCCTCGAGGGCGATCTCCTCCATGGAGGCGTTGCCGAACGGCCGGCGCGAAAAGATGCGCGACGCGGCCCGCATGATGCGGTCGCGGCGGTCGCTTCGCCGGTGTGGTTCGACCAACGGCTGCATGGAGCGCTCGGGTTGCGGAACCCTTATAGAACTCGCGAGTTCCGTTGTCGACTTGATGCGTCGTCCGTACGTCCGACGACCGGCGCCGCGACGCGGGCGGCGGGATCGACCGTGCCACGCGACGTCGCCGGGACGGGAACGAGGACCGGCATGCGGCGCACGGCCGTCTGGCGGCCGCGGACCGGGATGGGGCGGTGGAGCTGCTTCGTCGCGTCGACGACGTGGAGCCCGGCGCCCGGCAGCCGCAGGCGCCGTCCGAGCCGCTCCCAGGCGGTCGCGCCCGAGAGCAGGATGCGGCTGCGGAGCGGCGGAACGTACAGGACCTCCGTCCAGGTGCGGGGCTCGAACCAGCAATCCTGCAGGAGGCGGCGCAACTGCGAGCGGCTGTAGGGCTCGCCGTTGCCGAAGGGCGTCGTGTCGAGCCGGGCCCAGAGGCCGCCGCGGTTCGGGCAGACGAGCAGGAGGCGCCCGCCCGGATCCAGCACGCGCCACACCTCGCTCAGCACCTCGCGGGCGTCCGCCACGGTCTCGAGGACGTGGACCGCCAGCACCCGGTCCACGGCCCCGTCCGCGAGCGGCAGCATGTCGGGCGCGACGAGGACGGCCGACAGGCTCGACGATTCCGTGCGGCCGATGACGCCCTGGGCGGCCGGCATGAAGGCGATGCGGCGGGCCGAGGCCTCGACGGCGGCGGCGTCGAGATAGGGCCCCGCGAAGCCGAGGCCGAGCACCGAGCGGGGTGCGCGGCCGCCCCAGCTCTCCGCCACGGCGCGGCCCACGACCCGCCGGGCCACGTCCCCGATCGGGCCGGCATAGAAGTGCTCGAGGTCGACCACGTCGACGCTCATGCGCCTCTCCGCCTTGGTCTCGTCACGTCGCCCATGCTAGCCCCTGGCGATCCCCGCCGACCGGACCCCGAGGAGCCCCGCCGGATGCCCGCCGCCCTACACGCTTTTCCCTGCCGCGAGGACAATATCGGCGTCCTCATCCAGGATCCCACCACCGGCGCCTGCGCGGCGATCGACGCGCCCGATGAGGCCGCGATCCTGAAGGCGCTGAACGAGACCGGCTGGCGGCTGACGGACATCCTGGTGACGCACCGGCACGCCGACCACGTGGAAGGCATCGCGGGCCTGAAGAGGCGCTTCGGCTGCCGCGTGGTGTCGCCGGCCAAGGCGGCCGACGAGATCCCGGAGACCGACGAGGCGGTCGCGGGCGGCGCGACCGTGAAGGTGGGGAACCTGAAGGCGCAGGTCTGGGACACGCCCGGGCATTGCCGGGACCACATCGCCTACTGGTTCTCGGACGACAAGGTGGCCTTCGCGGGCGACACCCTGTTCACGCTGGGCTGCGGCCGCGTGATGGAATCCACCTACGAGGAGATGTGGGCCTCGCTGATGAAGTTCGCGAAGCTCCCCTCCGAGACGCAGGTCTATTCGGGCCACGACTACGTCCTGTCGAACGCGAAGTTCGCCCTGGCCGTCGAGCCCGACAACGCCGCCCTCCGGGCCCGGGCCGAGGAGGCGCAGGCCGCGTCGCGCGAGGGTCGCTTCCTGATCCCGACAACCATCGGCGACGAGAAGGCGACGAACCCCTTCCTGCGGGCCGGCGAGGCCGCGATCGCCCATGCCGTCGAGCGCGACGGCGACGGCGCGGAGGCCGTCTTCAAGGCGCTCCGCGAGTGGAAGAACCGGTTCCGGTAGCGCCAGGATGGGCCCGGACCTGGATGCGGCCGCGATCATCCGGCTTCTCGACCTCCGGCCGCATCCGGAGGGCGGGCACTACCGCGAGACCTTCCGCGACCCGCGCGAGGTCGACGGCCGGTCGGTCTCGACCGCGATCTACTACCTGCTCGACGTCGGCGAATGCTCCGAATGGCACCGCGTCGACGCGGCGGAAGGCTGGCACCACTACGCCGGCGCGCCGCTCGCCCTGACGGTCTCGCCCGACGGGCACGATGCGACGGCCTACCGGCTCGGCCCGAACGTGGCGCTCGGCGAGCGGCCGCAGATCGTCGTGCCGGCCGGCCACTGGCAGAGCGCGACGAGCCTGGGCGCCTGGACGCTCGTGGGCTGCACGGTCTCGCCCGGCTTCGACTTCGCCGGATTCGAGATGGCCCCGCCGGATTGGCGGCCGACACCCCGGAAGGCCGCATCGTGACCGACAGGGCCCTCGTCGCCGCGCTCGAGGAGCGGCTCGTCAACGCCTGGCCGTCCTTCGAGGTCGAGATCATGGACGGGTGGCTGCTCCGGTTCGCCGAGGGCTATTCGAAGCGGGCCAACAGCGCCTCGCCCATCCTGCCGGGCGCGACGCTCGATGCGGCCGGCGTCGCGCATTGCCGGCAGGCCTTCGAGGCGCGGGGCGTGCCGCTCTGCGTCCGTCTCACCGGCCTCGAGGCGCCGGAGGCGGCGGCCGCGCTCGACGCGGCCGGACTCGTCGATTTCGACCCCTCCCTCTGCCTCGCGGCGGATCTCGACGGCAGCCTCGCGGTCGCGCCCGAGGTCGCGATCCGGCTCGCCCCGAAGCCGGCCTGGATCGCGGCGGCGGCCGAGGCCTATGGCGGCGAGAAGGCCGATGGCGACAAGCTCGGCCGGATCGTCCGCCGCATCCGCCAGCCCGCGGCCTTCGCGACCTTCCTGCTCGACGGCGAGCCGGCCGCCTTCGGCCTCGCCGTCGCGGAGCGCGGCTGGGTCGGCCTCTACGACATCGTGGTGGCGCCGGACCGGCGCGGGCTCGGCATCGGCCGCCGCCTCGTCACGAGCCTGCTGGCCTGGGGACACGGGCAGGGGGCGACCCGCGCCTACCTGCAGGTGCGCGAGACGAACGCGGTCGCCATCGCGCTCTACGGACAGCTCGGCTTCCGGACCGCGTATGCCTACCGTCACCGAGTCGAGGGCGGCCGGGCGTAGCGGGTCGCGACCACGGCGCCCGCCGCGATCAGGAGGCAGGCGAGCCCCAGCGCGGCGGTCGGCTCGGCATGGCCGGCCGCGACGAGGATCAGCGTCGAGGCGACCGGGATGCCGTACGAGCCGACCCCGAGAAGCCGGATGTCGCCGCGCTTCACGCCCATGTCCCAGAGATAGAACGCCGCCCCGACGGGCCCGAGCCCGCTCGCCAGGATGGCGAGCCACTGGGTGATCGTCTCCGGCCAGACCGTCCGTTCGACGGCGAGGTGGCAGGCGAGGCCCAGCGCGGCCGTCGCGAGGCAGAAGCCCGTCACGGCGTGCGTCGGCACGGAAGCGGCCCGGCGGGACAGGACCGAGTAGCCGGCCCACACGAAGGCGGCCGCGAGGGCGCAGAGATAGCCCGGGACGTGCTCTGGGCGGATCGCGAGGCCGCCGCGGCCGAAGGCGAGGGTCGCGACGCCGCCGAGCCCCAGCAGCGCGCCCGCGATGTGGGCCGGCCGCAGCCGCTCGCCCGGCAGCAGGGCCGCGAACAGCACGATGAGCAGCGGCCAGAGATAGTTGACGAGGCCCGCCTCGGCCGGCGGCGCGAGCTTCAGGGCCGCGAAGTAGAGGGCGTGGTAGCCGAACAGGCCGCCGATCCCGAGCGCCCAGACCCGGGCGGGCTGGCGAAGGGACGCGACCCGCCCCGGCCTCCCGACGACGGAGGCGAGGCCGAGCGCCCCGCCGAGCGCGAACGTCATGGCGAGGAGCTGGAACGGCGGCACGGGCCCCGTCGCGACCGTGAACAGGCCGAGGAGCGACCACAAGGCGGCCGCCCCGAACCCGGCCGCGGTCGCGGCCGGGGAGGGCGCGCCCGGATCGGTCGACGAGCGGGTCAGACGAAGAACTGGCCGCCGTTGATGGAAAGCGTCGAGCCCGTGATGAAGCCCGCATCCTCGCCCGCCAGGAACACGCAGGCGCGGGCGATCTCCTCGACCTCGCCGAGGCGGCCGACCGGGATGTGCGGCAGGATCTTGGCCTTCAGCACGTCGGCCGGGATCGCCTTCACCATCTCGGTCGCGATGTAGCCCGGCGCGATGACGTTCACGGTCACGCCCTTGGCGGCGTTCTCCTGCGCCAGGGCCTTGGCAAAGCCGATCACGCCCGCCTTGGCGGCCGAATAGTTCGTCTGCCCCATCTGGCCCTTCTGACCGTTGATGGACGAGATCAGGATGATGCGGCCGAAGCCGCGGGCCCGCATGCCGTCGATGACGGGGCGGGTGCACGTAAAGGCGGAATCGAGGTTCGTCTTGATGACGGAGGTCCACTGGTCGTAGGTCATCTTGTGGAACATGCCGTCGCGCGTGATGCCGGCATTGTTCACCAGCACCTCGACCGGGCCGACCTCGCTCTCGACCTGCCTGATGCCGGCCTCGCAGGCCGCGGGATCGGCCACGTCGAACTTAAAGACCGGGATGCCGGTCGCCGCCTTGAAGGCGTTCGCGGCCTCGTCGTTGCCGCCGTAATTGGCCGCCACCGTGAGACCGGCCGCCTTGAGACCCTTCGAGATCGCCTCGCCGATCCCCCGCGTGCCGCCCGTCACCAACGCGACCCGTGCCATATGCGCTCTCCCTGGTCTCGCCTCTGAACCGCGTCGAGCGGCGGGCGGAGTGTGCTATCTTTCGGAGATCGCGGGTGCGACGACAAGCCCGTTTCGGCTCGTCCTGTCGACGAAGCTCAACCTGTGGTGCGCTCCGGCGGACCGGGAACCGGCGCCCGGGCGGACAGGCCGGGGAACGGCGGGTTCGCCGCCCGGGCGAAGCAACGCAAGGCCGGCGTCCCGGTGGACGACGACGAGGAAGACCGCGATGGACAAGGACGACGACCGCTATCTCGGGCGCTGCGTGGAGCTCGCGGAGGCCGCGCTGGAGGCGGGGCACAGCCCCTACGGGTCCGTCCTGGTCGGGCGCGACGGCACCATCCTGTTCGAAGACTACAACCGCTCGGGCGACGGCGACGCCACGCGCCAGCCGGAATTCGAGATCGCCCGCTGGGCGGCCCGGAACCTGCCCGTCGAGGAGAGGCGCACGGCGCGCGTCTACACGTCCGGCGAGCATTGCCCGATGTGCTCGGCCGCCCACGGATGGGTCGGGCTCGGGCCGATCGCCTTCGCGAGCTCGGCCGCCCAGGCGGCCGGCTGGCGTCGGGAGGCGGGCGCCGCACCCTCGCCGGTCGCCGCCATCCCGATCGGCGAGATGGTGCCCGGCCTGGAGGCGCGCGGCCCCTTTCCGGCCTTCGAGGCTCCGATCGCGGCCCTGCACCGGCGCTTTCACGCGCGGCAGCGGCCGTGACGAGAGCCGGCCGAACCGGGGGCTCGGCCGGCTTGGCGGACCCTTCGGTCCCGGCCGGGGCCTCCTACCGCTCGAGGCACATGGCGACGCCCATGCCGCCGCCGATGCAGAGCGTGGCGAGCCCCTTCTTCGCGTCCCGGCGCTCCATCTCGTAGAGGAGCGTCGTGAGGACGCGGGCGCCCGACGCGCCGATCGGATGGCCGATGGCGATCGCGCCGCCGTTGACGTTCACGATCGCCTCGTTCCAGCCCATGTCCTTGTTCACGGCGCAGGCCTGGGCCGCGAAGGCCTCGTTCGCCTCGACGAGGTCGAGGTCCGAGACGGTCCAGCCGGCCTTCTCCAGCGCCTTGCGGGAGGACGGGATGGGACCCGTGCCCATGATGGCGGGGTCGACGCCGGCGGTCGCCCAGGAGACGATGCGGGCGAGCGGCTTGAGGCCGCGCTTCTTGGCCTCCTCGGCCGACATGAGCACGATCGCGGCGGCGCCGTCGTTGATGCCCGACGCGTTCGCGGCCGTGACGGTGCCCTCCTTCGAGAAGGCGGGGCGCAGCTTGGACACGCCCTCGATCGTCGTGCCGGCCTTGATGTACTCGTCCTGGTCGACCACGACGTCGCCCTTGCGGCCCTTCACGGTCACGGGCGCGATCTCGTCCTTGAACTTGCCGGCCTTCTGGGCGGCCTCGGCCTTGTTCTGCGAGGAGACGGCGAACGCGTCCTGCGTCGCGCGCGAGAGCTGCCACTTCTCGGCGACGTTCTCGGCCGTGTTGCCCATGTGGTAGCCGTGGAAGGCGTCCATGAGGCCGTCCTTCAGCATCGTGTCGACGAGCTTCAGGTCGCCCATCTTCGTGCCGCCGCGCATGTGCTGCGCGTGGGGCGACATCGACATGGATTCCTGGCCCCCGGCCACGATGATGTCGGCGTCGCCGTTCGCGATCTGCTGCATGCCGATGGCGACCGCGCGCAGGCCCGAGCCGCAGAGTTGGTTGAGCCCCCAGGCCGTCTTCTCCTGCGGGATGCCGGCCTTCATGGCGGCCTGACGGGCCGGGTTCTGCCCCTCGCCGGCGGTCAGGATCTGGCCGAGGATGACCTCGTCGACGTCGGCAGGGTCGACCTTGGCGCGCTCGAGGGCGGCCTTGATGGCGGTGGCGCCGAGCTCGTGGGCCGGGACGTTGGCGAAGGCTCCGTTGAAGGAGCCCACGGGCGTGCGGGCGGCGCCCACGATGACGATGTCGGCCATGTTGACGATCTCCTCCCGGCTGCTTCGCGTGTATGGCGCGGATCAAAGCCCCAGCCGGGGCGAAGTCAAGGCGATCCGGCCCTCCGCCTTATGTGGGGTCCGGGCCCGGGACCCGAAAGATTGCGGCGCCCCCCTCTCCGTGAAACAACGGCCTGACGAAAGCGGACGAGAGCGATGGCGAGCGAAAAGGCACCGACGGTCATCAAGAAGTACGCGAACCGTCGACTCTACCACATGGGCACGTCGACCTACGTGACCTTGGAAGACCTGGCCACGATGGTGCGCCAGGGCGAGGATTTCGTGGTGACCGACGCGAAGTCGGGCGACGACATCACGCGCTCCGTCCTCGCCCAGATCATGTTCGAGCAGGAGAGCAAGGTGGGCCAGAACCTCCTGCCCACGACCTTCCTGCGCCAGCTCATCCGCTTCTACGGCGACAACATGCAGGCGCTGGTGCCGCGCTACCTCGAGTTCTCCATGGAGAACCTGACGCGCGACCAGGGCAAGCTGCGCGACCAGATGGAGAAGACGTTCGGCCCGACCGCCTTCCACGCCATGGAGGACCAGGTCCGCGCCAACATGTCGTTCTTCACGGAGGCGATGAAGATGTGGTCGCCCTTCGTGCCGCCGGGCGGCGAGGAGGCGAAGGGCGCCGTCCCGGGCGCGGCGCCGGCCGCGGGCGGCGACATCGACGACCTGAAGAAGCAGATGGCCGACATGCAGGCGAAGCTCGAGACCCTCACCAGGAAGTAGCCCCGGCGGCGCCTCAGACGGCGAGGCGCGCGCCGGTCGCGCCCGACGCGATCGGGCCGACCACGGCCGGCAGGCCGAGATGGTCGCCCTGCAGGTAGTCGACGCCGAAGCCCGCGAGCATGATTGCGGTCTCCTCGTCCTCCACCCATTCGGCGACCGTCTGCAGGCCGAGATGGTGGGCGAGATCGACGAGCGTGCGGACGAAGAACACGTCCGATTGCGACCGGCACAGGTTCTGGATGAAGGCCCCGTCGATCTTGACGATGTCGACGGGGAAGTTGCGCAGGTGCTTGAACGACGTGTGGCCGGCGCCGAAATCGTCGATCGCGAGGGTCACGCCGAGCGCCTTCATGGCGTCGAGCTTGCGCCGCGTGCCGTCCGGGTCGCGGATGGCGACCGTCTCCGTCACCTCGACGATCAGGCGCGAGGCGAGATCGCCGCTCCGCCCGACATGGGCCGCCAGCGTCGCCAGCCAGTCGGGGCTGTCCAGCGTCAGGGGCGACAGGTTCACCGACAGCCGCTCCTCCGGGTTGCGGACGAGGTGGTCGACGGCGAGTTCGAGGATCCGCATGTCGACGAGCGGCACGAGCCCGGCGCGCTCCATCGAGGGCACGATGTCGGCCGCGGCGACGATGCGGTCGCCCTCGCCCCGCACGCGCAGCAGCGCCTCCGAGAACACGGTCTCGCGCGTCGTGGCGTCCACGACGGGCTGGCGGGCGAACAGGATGCGGCGCGCGTTGAGGAGGCCGATCACGTCCAGCGCGCCGTCCGCCTCGGCCGGGCGCTCGCCGCGCCGGAACGCCTGAGGGTCGTACAGCACGAAGCGCGAGCCCGAGCGGCGCTTGGCGATCGCGAGGCATTGCTCGGCCCGGCGCAGCAGCACGGTCGCGTCCGAGGCGTGCTCCGGCGCGGAGGCGGCCCCGATGAGGAGGCTCGTCCGGATCGTCTCGCCGGCCACCACGATGGGCTCGGCCTCGACGGCCGCATCCAGCCGCTCGGCCGCGATCCGCGCCTGCTCGGGCGGGCAGGCGCGCAGCGCCATGGCGAAGCGGTTGCCGGAATAGCGCACGAAGCCGTCGCGCCGCCGCATCACGGTGCGGAGCCGCTGGAGCACGGCGTCGACGGCGGCGTCGCCGTCCTCGAAGCCGAAGCGCTCGTTGATCTCGGCCAGGTTCTCGATGGCGATGGCGAAGAGCGACAGCGGGCGCTTGGCGCGCAGCGCGTCGGGCATCTCGGCGGACAGCATGCGCAGGAAGGTGGTCCGCTCCTGCTGGCCGGGCCCGCACGCCTCGCCCTCGCCGGAGGACGTGACGCGGATCATGCCGTGGACCTTGGCGGGGCGCCCGTCGCCGGCCGCGTACCAGCGACCGGTCTCGACGATGGACAGCACCGTGCCGGGCTTCGTGCGAAGGCCGTAGCGCGCCTCGTAGGGCACGCCCGATCCCGCGTCGCGGCCGGACGCCGCCCGCACGATGTCGGCCCCCGTCGGGCCCGTGCCGGGCTCGGACAGGGTGGCGAGGTCCAGGCCGCGGGACACGGCGGACAGGTCGGGAAGGCCCAGCACCTGGCTGGCGTTCGGCGCCCAGACGATCGCGTCGGTCGCGAGGTCCCAATCGTAGAGCGCGACGCCGATGGACGTGAGCAGGGTGCGCGGGTCGTGAGGGAGGGCGTCGACCCGACCGTGGCTGGATCCGACCATGTACCGCCACTCTCCGCCCGGCGCCGCTGGTCCGTCCAACGGCCCGATGGGTCCGAACGGGCGGGGCGCTGCGTCGAAACGATGCGCGGAAGCGTCTTAAGGAGCGATTAAGGGTGGCAGCGCGTTTGCGCCACGGACCGGGAGCGAGATGGAGCGTCCCGTGGCGGATCAGGTGGAACGCGGAACTGTCCCGGGCCGGGCCCTCGTGCCCCTGACGACGATCGCCGGCGGGCCGACGACCCGTCCCATGGCGGGATTCGTCACGCAGCTCATCGCCTGCCACCGGCGCCTGCCGGCCTACAGGCAGGCGCGACGCGCCGAGCCGGCGATCGCGGCCGAGCGCTACGGCGCGCCGCCCCGGCCGCGCGGGGCGACCTTCGACAGCGACGCCTGACGGGCGGGCCGCGCCCGGACGGCGTCCGGGATCCCGGACGCGTCCCGCCGGCCCCCGCGGAGGTTCAGTCCTTGGACTTGACGGCGAGCACCTGCCGGCCGCGATACATGCCGGTCTTCAGGTCGACGTGGTGCGGACGGCGCAGCTCGCCCGAATCCTTGTCCTCGACGTAGGTCGAGCCCTTGAGGGCGTCGGCGGAACGACGGAAGCCCCGCTTCATGGGGGAGGTCTTGCGCTTCGGAACGGCCACGAAAATTCTCCCAGGCCCGGCCTGGCCGGGCGCCGGCTCCTGACCCGAGGGCCGCCGGTCGGACGTTGAGGGCGGCGCTATACAATAGGCCGGCGCCGGAGGCCAGCCCTTTCGCTCACTCGATGCAGCCGAGCGGCGTCCCGCGCACCCGCGCCGCGATGGTCGAGGCCGTCGCGCGCTGCCGGGCGGAGGGGCGAGAGGGGTCGCGCAGGATGGGGTTCGGCAGGGCGGAGGCGAGGATCGCCGCCTCGCGGGCCGTGAGGTCGCGCGCCGCCTTGCCGAAATGCCGGCGGGAGGCGGCCTCGGCGCCGAAGATGCCCTCGCCCCATTCGGCCACGTTCAGGTAGATCTCGATCGTCCGCCGCTTGGTCCAGACGAGGTCGAGATAAAGCGCGAGCGGGATCTCCAGCGCCTTGCGGACGTAGGACCGGCCCGGCCACAGGAACAGGTTCTTGGCCACCTGCATGCTGAGCGTCGAGGCGCCGCGGGACGGGCCGTCCTCGTCGTCGATGACCTCGCCGAGCGCCGCCCAATCGACGCCGCCATGGCGGCAGAACTGCGCGTCCTCGGACGCGATCACGGCGGCCGGCAGGTGGGGCGAGATGGATGCGAGCGGCACCCAGCGCCGGTCGACGGGCTGGGCGGAGAGCCAGCGGCCGAGCATCAGCGTCGAGACGGGCGGAACGCGCAGGTAGACGAGCGGCAGCGCCAGCACCAGCGCCGGATAGGCGAGGACGAGGAGGACGAGGAGCCGGACGAGGCGACGCATGCGCCCGTGCGCCGCCTAGACCGTCACCTGCGTGCCGACCTCGACGACACGGCCGGTCGGGATCTGGAAGAAGTCGGTCGCATCCGTCGCCGAGCGCGCCAGCGCGATGAAGAGCTTGTCCTGCCAGATCGGCATGGAGCTCTTCAGAGCGGGCCGGATGGAGCGGCGCGACAGGAAGAAGGACGTGCCCATGATGTCGAACTTGAAGCCGTGCTTGCGCAGATGGCCGAGGGCGCGCGGGATGTTGGGCATCTCCATGTAGCCGAACATCATCTCGACCCGCCAGAACGGGCCGGCCAGCTGCTCGATCGTGATGCGCTCCTCCGGAGAGGCGCGCGGCGTGTCGAGCGAGCGGATCGTGAGCACCACGTTGCGCTCGTGCAGCACCTTGTTGTGCTTCAGGTTGTGCAGGAGCGCCGACGGGGCGGTCGTCGGGTCGCTCGTCAGGAACACGGCCGTGCCCTTCACGCGGTGCGGCGGGCTCCGTTCCAGCATGCCGACGAGTTCGTCGAGCGGCACGTCCGTCTTGCGCGTCTTCTCGAACAGGATGCGCGTGCCCTTGATCCAGGTGCCCATGACGAGGACGAGGAACGCCGCGAGGAGCAGCGGCACGTAGCCGCCCTCCAGCACCTTCAGGAGGTTGGCGCCCAGGAAGCAGAGCTCGATGAAGAGGAAGGGCACGATGACGAGCGTCGTCCGCAGGAGGCTCCAGCCCCAGACCTGCCGGGCGACGATGAAGGCGAGCGTGCCCGTGATCAGCATCGTGCCCGTGACGGCGATGCCGTAGGCCGACGCGATCGCCGTGGAGGACCGGAACGCCAGCACGAGGATCAGCACGCCGACGAGCAGGAGCGAGTTGATCTGCGGCAGGTAGATCTGGCCCGAATGCGTCTCGGACGTGTGCCGGATCTCGAGCCGCGGCAGGAGGCCGAGCTGCACGGCCTGCCGGGACAGCGAGAAGGCGCCCGTGATGTTCGCCTGGCCCGCGATCACGGTCGCGGCCGTGGCCAGCAGGACGAGCGGCAGCAGGCCCCATTCGGGCACCATCAGGAAGAACGGGTTCTCGGCCGTCTCCGGGTTGTGCAGCACGAGCGCGCCCTGGCCCAGATAGTTCAGGGCGAGGCAGGGGAAGACCAGGAACAGCCAGGCCCGCTGGATCGGCCTGCGGCCGAAATGGCCGAGATCGGCGAAGAGCGCCTCGGCGCCCGTGACGGCCAGGAACACGGCGCCGAGCGCGATCAGGGCCGCGTGGCCGTGGCTCGCGAGGTAGCGGAGGCCGTAATAGGGGTTCAGGGCCCAGAAGATGCCGGGCTCGTCGAGGATGTGGGGGAGACCGGCGGCCGCGATCGACAGGAAGAACACGACCATGATCGGCCCGAAGAAGCTCGCGACGCGGGCAGTCCCGTGGCTCTGGACGAGGAACATGCCGACGAGGATCACGATGGTGATCGGCAGGGTGTAGGGCGTGAAGGCAGGCGTCACGAGCTTCAGGCCCTCGACGGCCGACAGCACGGAGATGGCCGGCGTGATCATGGCGTCGCCGTAGAACAGCGCCGCTCCCAGGATGCCGAGCCCCAGGATGACGAACGATCCGCCCGTCGCCTTGCGGGCGAGCGCCATCAGCGACAGCGTGCCGCCCTCGCCGTTGTTGTCCATGCGCAGGACGAGCGCGACGTACTTCGCCGTGACGATCAGGATCAGGGCCCAGAGGATCAGCGAGACGACGCCGTAGACCTCGACGGCCTCGATGACGCCGTCCTCCTTGGCGGTCGCGAGCGCCTCGCGGAACGCGTAGAGGGGGCTCGTGCCGATGTCGCCGTAGACGACGCCGACGGAGCCCAGCGCCAGGGTCCAGAAGCCCGCCTTGCCGTGCGCGTCGGGGACGCCGTGGGTCGCGGGCGCGACCGCGACCGGTTCTCCCGGTCCCGGTGCGACCACTCCGCCTTCAGCCGTGCTCATGGGGCCGCCCCTCGGGACGCGGAACAATCGCGCGTGCCATCGTGATGTTCCGCGCGACCGCGCGTCGTCCTATTCGGCCGCGTCCCGGACCGTCGTGCCGAACCGCCGGTCGATGTACTCGCCGACCAGCGTCTTGAACTCCTGCGCGATGGCGGGGCCGCGCAGCGTCATGGCCTTGCGGCCGTCGATGAAGACCGGCGCCGCGGGGGTCTCGCCCGTGCCGGGCAGCGAGATGCCGATGTCGGCATGCTTCGATTCGCCCGGGCCGTTCACGATGCAGCCCATCACGGCGACGTTCAGCGTCTCGACGCCCGGATAGGTGCGCTTCCATTCCGGCATCGAGTTCTGCAGCCAGCCCTCGATGTCCTGCGCCAGCTCCTGGAACACCGTGGACGTGGTGCGGCCGCAGCCCGGGCAGGCCGCGACCTGCGGCACGAAGGTGCGGAAGCCCATGGTCTGCAGGATCTCCTGCGCGACCTTGACCTCGAGCGTGCGGTCGCCGCCCGGCTCGGGCGTGAGCGAGACGCGGATCGTGTCGCCGATGCCCTGCTGCAGGAGGATGCCGAGCGCGGCCGAGGAGGCGACGATGCCCTTCGAGCCCATTCCGGCCTCGGTCAGGCCGAGATGGATGGCGTAGTCCGACCGGCGCGCGACCTCGAGATAGGTCGCGATCAGGTCCTGCACGTTCGACACCTTGGCCGACAGGATGATGCGGTCGCGCGGCAGGCCGATCTCCTCGGCCCGCGCGGCGGAGAGCAGCGCCGACTGCACGAGCGCCTCGCGCGTGATGGCGCGGGCGTCCAGCGGCTTCGGCAGCCGCGCGTTCTCGTCCATCAGGTGCGTCAGGAGCTCCTGGTCGAGCGAACCCCAGTTCGCGCCGATCCGCACGGCCTTTCCGTGCCGGGCGGCGAGCTCGACGATGGAGCCGAACTGCTTGTCCTTCTTCTCCTTGAAGCCGACGTTGCCCGGGTTGATCCGGTACTTGGCGAGCGCCTCGGCGCAGGCCGGATGGTCGGCGAGGAGCTTGTGGCCGATGTAGTGGAAGTCGCCGACGAGCGGCACGTTCACGCCGATCCGGTCGAGCCGCTCGCGGATCTTCGGCACCCCGGCCGCCGCCTCGTCGCGGTCGACCGTGATGCGGACGAGCTCCGACCCCTGCCGGGCGAGCGCCGCGACCTGGGCGACCGTCGCGTCGACGTCGGCCGTGTCGGTGTTCGTCATGGATTGCACGACGATGGGGGCGCCGCCGCCCACCGTGACGTGGCCGACCTTCACACCGACGGTGGAATGACGGGGTGCGGGACCCGCGATCTCGGACATGATGATCCCTGGCGCGGCCGCGAAGGGACCGCCGGACAGGGCGCCCCAATACCGCCGAGTGGGGGAGGGCGTCAACGCGAGCCCTGCCGCGTGGTTGCCGGCGCCGCGCCCCGGCTCCGGCGCCGCCTCAGCGGAAGCGGGCGAGCGTCTCGGAGACGAGGTCCGAGCTGAAGGGCTTGTCGATGAAGATCGCGCCGGCCGGCAGGTCGCCCGGCGTCGGCGTCACGTGGCCGGAGCAGACCACGACCTTCGTGCCGGGCCAGCGGCCCGCGACGGTGCGGGCGAGCGCGAAGCCGTCGAGCGTGCCCGGCATGTGGACGTCCGTGAACAGGAGATCGACCGGGTCCCGCCCGGCCAGCAGCGCCAGGGCGGTGTCGCCGTTCCAGGCCTCCAGCACCTCGAAGCCGAGCTCGCCGAGGATGTCGGCCGCGTCCATGAGGATGATCGGTTCGTCCTCGACGACGAGGGCGACCGGTCGATTGTCGGGGTTCGTCATGCGCCGTCGGCCTCCGCACCCGTCTGCCGCATGGGATGGATCTCGTCCGCCTGGAACGCGAGGAGCGGGCAGCGCATCAGGCAGCGCGCGCCCTCGCGCGGGAAGCCGAGCACGACCTGCCCGCCGATCTGCCCGGCGAGGCCGCGCGTGATGAGGCGCGAGCCGAAGCCCTTGCGGCGGGGCGGCTCGACCGGCGGCCCGCCTTCCTCCGTCCAGGCGAGGACCACGATCGCGTCGACGCCCTCGCCCTCGATGTGCCATCGCACCGAGACGATGCCGTCGGGTCCCGACAGGGCCCCGTATTTCAGCGCGTTCGTGCCGAGCTCGTGCAGCATCAGGGCGAGCGACAGGGCCGCCCGGGACCCGACCTCGATGTCCGGTCCGTCGAGCCGCAGCCGCGCCTCGCCGTCCTCCAGGATCGACAGCGCGCTCCGGACGAGCTCGCCGAGCCGCGCCGATTCGCGCTCGCCGCTGAGCAGGATGTCGTGGGCCTTGCCGAGCGCGACCATGCGCGAGCTCAGCGCCTCCTGGGCGTCGGCCACGGTCGCGGCGTTGCGCAGCGTCTGCGCCATCACGGCCTGCACCATGGCCAGCGTGTTCTTCAGGCGGTGGCCGAGTTCGCGGTTGAGGAGGCGCTGCCGCTCCTCCGCCCGGAGCCGCGCGACCGCGGCCCGCGTGCGGTCGGCGACGTTGCGGACGAAGGTGATCTCCTCGGCGAGCCAGGTCCGCGGCGCGGCGTGCGTGACGAAGACGAGGCCGACGAACGCGCCCCGCTCGTTCACGGGCATGTTCACGAACGACCGCACCGCGATGCCGTCGAGCACGGCGGCGGTGGGGGCCGTCCGGGGATCCTCCCGCGTGTCGTGGACGATCACGGTCTCGCCGCGCTTCAGGTCCTCGATGTAGGAGCCGTGCTCGCGGAATCGCAGCATGCCGGCGATGCTCGCGATCCCCGGCATCGTCCAGTCGCGCTCGGTCGTGATCGTCTCGCGGATGGCGTCGATCAGGCCGTACCCGGCCCGTCCGACGCCGAGGGTGGTCCCGATGACGGCGCCCGCCGCATGGGCGGCATCGGCCGGGGAGCGCGCGTCCCGCAGCCGGTCGCCGAGCTCGACGAGGGCGTTGCGGCGCCGCTCCGCGGCCTTGCGGGCCGTCGTGTCCGAGAACAGGACGATGACGCCGTCGCCCTCGCCCTTCTGCACCCGGCCCTCGAAGGAGCGGCCGCCGAGCGACGGCATGGCGATCTCGAACGTGTCGGGCTCGCCGCTCTCGATCACGCCCGCGAAGACGTCGAGCAGCCAGGGCGGCGTGTCGGGCAGGACCGTGCGCAGCGGGCGGCCGAGCGCGACGGACACGGGCAGGCCCGTCAGGACCTCGAAGGCGGGGTTCAGCTCGGCGAAGATGAAGTCGACCGGCCGGCCGTCGGCGTCGCGGACGGCCTCGGCCACGACGACGCCCTCCGCCATGCGCTCGAACAGGCCGCGCCACCGCCGCTCGCCCGCCTCCACGCGGCTCCGGCTCGCCTCGCGGTCCTCGATCGCCTGCCATTGCGCCGTGCGGTCGCGCACCATCTTGAGGAAGCCGACGACGTCGCCCGCCTCCGACCGGAGCACCATCAGGCGGCCGCTGGCGCGGAAGCGCGAGCCGTCCTTGCGCAGGTGCCAGCGCTCGTCCGGCGCCGTCCCGCTCGCGAGCGCCTCGCGCATCTCCATCTCGGGCCGGCCGGTGCCGCGATCCTCGGGCGTGAAGACGACGTGCAGCGTCCGGCCGACGATCTCGTCCTCGTCGAAGCCGAACAGGCGCTCGGCGCCGACGTTCCAGGTCGTCACCCGGCCGCCGAGGTCGGTGGTGAGGACCGCGTAGTCGATCGCGCTCGCGAGGATCTGGCGGTGCTGCGCGTCGAGCGCGCGCTGCTCGCGGAGCGCGCGGCGCAGTTCGAGCTGCGCCACGACCTGCCGGGCCAGCACGGCCAGGCCGTCGTGCTGCTCCGCCGTGAGCTCGCGCGGCCGCCGGTCCAGCACGCAGAGCGTGCCGAGCGCGATGCCGTCGGACGTCCGGAGCACGGCGCCCGCGTAGGACCGGATCGCCTGCGGGCCGGTCACGAGCGGATTGTCAGAGAAGCGCGGGTCCCGCGTCGCGTCCGGCACCAGGAGGAGCGGCTCGGCCCCGCTGGCGGCCGCGAAGCGGCAGAACGAGACGCTCATGGGGGTCTCGGACACGCCGAGCCCGATCTCCGCCTTGAACCATTGCCGGGTGACGTCGAGCAGGCTGACGAGCGCGATGGGCGTGTCGCAGATCCGGGCCGCCAGCCGGACGATGTCGTCGAAATCCTGCTCGCGCGGGGTGTCGAGCACGCCGAGCCGCTCGAGCGCGCCGGCCCGTCGCAGGTCGTCGTCGGTCGCTCCCTCGAACGAAGGGCGCGCGTCCTCGCGCATCGCGGTCATGTCAGTCCGGTGTGCCGGCCTCAATGCGTCCAGGGCGACGACCGGTTGAACTTGAAGTTGTCCGAGTAGGACATGGCCCGGCGCTTCGGGTCGTGCGGCTGGTCGACCCGGTAGGGGATGCCCTCCCGCTCGGCGTAGGCGACCGCCTCCTCGCACGTGTCGAAGGTGAGGCGCAGCTGCTGGCGCGTGTCGCCGGAGGACGTCCAGCCCATCAGGGGCTCGATCTCGCGCGGCGTCTCCTGGTCGAACTCGAGCGTCCACGCCTTGGTGCGGGCGAGGCCCGACTGGGTGGCGCTCTTGGCCGGTCGAAAAATCCGCGCTGACATGTGCTTGCGTCCTCGACGGGTGGTCGGGGCGGCCGGATTCGAACCAGCGACCCTCTGCTCCCAAAGCAGATGCGCTACCAGACTGCGCTACGCCCCGACAGCCCGGCCCCCGCTATAGCGTCAAGGCCCGGCCACCGCCAGCGCGTCCGGGCGCGGCGCCTTACGGGCGCTGCGTCCTGAACAGGGGATGGCGGACGAGATCGCCGGCCGCGATGCCGAGCCGCTTCGCGGTTCCGGCCACCAGTTCCAGCACGGCGAGCACCGGTTCGCCCGACGGGATGACGCGCGTCGAGAGCGGCTCGGTGTCGGCCGCGATCCGGGCGATCGTGCCGTCGGGGCGGATGAACAGCATGTCCAGCGACAGATAGGTGTTCTGCATCCACATGGAGACGGGTTCGACCCGGGCGAAGTCGAACAGCATGCCGCGGTCGGACGGCATGGAGCGGCGATACATGAGGCCCTGGGCCCGGTCCGCGTCCGTGCGGGCCACCTCGACGTCGAAGCGGCGCGGGCCGGCCTTGGTCTCGATCGTCAGCGGCTCGAGCGCCACCTGCGCCACCGCGCGTGCCGGCGGCCATCCGACCGCGAGGGCGAGCCCGACGACGAGAGGCGCGAGGGCGCGCCGGCTGAGACCGGCAGGCATGCCCATCGTCAGTGGGAGGCCGGGAGCGCGCTCTCGACGAGGCGGATCTCGGCCGCCATCGTGCCCTTGGAGCCCTGTCCGTAGCGGACGAAGACCCGGTCGCCGGGCTTCAGTTCGGCGATGCCGTAGCGACGCAGCGTCTCCATGTGGACGAAGATGTCGGGCGTGCCCTCGCCGCGGGTCAGGAAGCCGAACCCCCGCAGGCGGTTGAACCACTTCACCATGGCGGCCTCGAGCCCGCTCGTCGGCACCACCACCTCGTGGGTGCGGGCCATCGGCAGCTCGGACGGGTGCAGGGCGGTCGAATCGTCGAGCGAGACCACCTTGACGGCCTGCAGGCCGCGCGGGCGCTTCGCCGCCTCGACCACGATCCGGGCGCCTTCGTGGGCGGCCTGGAAGCCGTCCTTGCGCAGGCAGGTCACGTGGAGGAGGACGTCCGGCATGTCGTCGTCCGGCACGATGAAGCCGAAGCCCTTCGCGACGTCGAACCACTTGATGCGGCCTGCGACCTGGACGATCTCGACGTCGTCGCCGACCGACGAGCCCCGACCCTCGCGAGCGTCGAATCCTCGGGCTTGGCCCCCTCCTGACGGAGAGGGCTCGAACTCGTCTACCATGCCGCACCACCCGAACCACGCCGCTGATTCGCTTGACGAAGATAGCATTCGGGACTCGGCGGGAAAGGCGCATTCGGCGCCATCCACTGCCGAGCTTGGTCAGGCGGGCCGGGCGAGCGGCGCGAGGGCGGGACCGATCTCGCCCTGCACGACGAGGTCGGCGATCGGGTCCAGGCCGGTCGGCTCGCGGTTCAGGATGACGAGCCGCGCGCCGTTGCGCTTGGCGATGACCGGGAAGCTCGCCGCCGGCTGCACCACGAGCGACGAGCCGACGCACAGGAAGAGGTCGCAGGCGAGGGACAGGTCGCGGGCGCGCCGCATCGCGTCCGGCGGCATGGGCTGGCCGAACGAGACGGTCGCCGACTTGACCGGCCCGTCGCAGCTCTCGCAGCGCGGCGCCTCGCCCGTCGCCTCGAAGGCGGCCCGGATGGCCGCGAGCTCGTGCCGGCGGTCGCAGGCGATGCAGACGGCGTAGGTGCCGTTCCCGTGCAGCTCCACCACGGCCTCGTCCGGCAGGCCCGCGGCCTGGTGCAGGGCGTCGATGTTCTGGGTCACGATGCCGGGCGAGCGGCCCTCCCGGACGAGGGCGGCGAGCGCCCGGTGCCCGCGGCTCGGCCGCGCGCCGCGATAGAGGTCGTCCATCGTGAACTTGCGGCGCCACGCCTCCCGGCGGGCGCCCTCGCTCCGCACGAACTCGTCGTAGGGGATCGGCTTGTTCGCCATCCAGGGCGAGCCCGGCGTGCGGAAATCGGGCACGCCGCTCTCCGTCGAGATGCCGGCCCCCGTGAAGGCGACGATGCGGCTGGCGCGTCCGATCAGGCCCAGCAGTTCGTCGGACCCCTCCGGCGCGGTCGGATCCGTGGGGGCGTGCGAGGGTGCGGGACTGTCCGTCATGGGCCTGATATGGAGGCGCCGCGCCCGCCCGGCGAGGGCTCGTCCCCCCCGCTCGCGCGCCCGTGACCGGACCCGTCCCATGAGCCTCGCATGATCCGCCTGTCGAACGCCGCCCTGGAGGCGGCGCCGGCCACCGAGCGGCCGCGACGCATCCCGGCGATCGACGTCGCGCGGGGCGTGGCGGTCGTCGCCATGGTCGTCTACCACGCCGCCTGGGACCTCTCGGCGCTCCGGCTCGTCGCGACGGACGTCACGGCCGAGCCCGCCTGGCAGGCCTTCGCCCGGGCGATCGCGGGCACGTTCCTGTTCCTCGCGGGCGCCGGCCTCGTTCTCGCGCATGGCGAGAGGCTCCGCCTGCGGGCCTTCCTCCGGCGCCTCGCCGCGCTGGTCGTCGCGGCGGGGCTCGTCACGCTCGGCACGTGGCTCGTCTTTCCCGAATCCTACGTCTTCTTCGGCATCCTCCACGCCATCGCGGTCGCGAGCGTGCTGGCGCTGCCCTTCGCGCGGCTGCCGGCCCTCGGCGCCGTCGGGGCGGCGCTCGCCATCGCGGCCGTCCCGTTCCTGCCGCCGCCTCCCTTCGCCGATTGGCCGGCGCTCCGCTTCCTGGGTCTCGGCCCGGTTCCGGCGACGAACGACTGGGTGCCGGTCTTTCCCTGGGCCGCGGCCGTGTTCGCGGGCGTCGTCGCCGCGAAGCTCGGGCGGGCCGGGCTCGCGGCCCTGCCGCCGCCCGGACGCGTCGGGAGGGGCCTCGCGGCCCTGGGCCGGCACAGCCTCGTCATCTATCTGCTGCACCAGCCGATCCTGTTCGGCGCCCTGTGGGGCGTGGCGGCCCTGACGGGGCCGAACCCCGAGGCGCTGTCCGGACCGTTCCTGCGCTCCTGCGAGACGAGCTGCGCCGCGCAGGGCCAGCCGGAGGCCCTGTGCCGGCGCACCTGCCGCTGCGCCGTCGAGGCGCTGCGCCCCGACGCCCTGTGGCCGAACATCCTGTCCGGCCGTCTCGCGCCGGACGAGAACCGCCGCGTCGGCGAGACGGCCCAGGCCTGCTTCCGGCGCGAGCGCGACGGCTCCTGACGGTCAGGCCCGCAGCGGGCGCGCGAAGGCGGCGATCTCGCGGGCGAGCGCGTCCGGCTGCTCGAGGGCGGCGAAGTGGCCGCCCTTCTCCATGCGGGTCCAGCGCCGGATGTCCGTGAACGTCGCCTCAGCGAGGGACCGCGGCGGGTGCAGGATCTCGCGCGGAAACTCGGCGTAGCCGGTCGGCACGTCGACCGTCCGTCCCGCCGGCACGGGCCGCTCGCCGTGGATACGGGTCCAATAGGGCCAGAACGACGACCCGATGGCGCCCGTGAACCAGTAGAGCGCGATTTCGGCGAGGCCGCGCTCCCGCGGGCTCGCTGACCAGACGTCGCCGTCGTGGTCGGACCAGGTGTGGAACTTCTCGCCGATCCAGGCCGCGAGCCCGGCCGGGCTGTCGGCCAGCGCCATCGCCAGCGTGTCGGGCTTCGTACCCTGGATCTGCTGGTAGCCGGTCTCGTCCTTCAGGAAGGCCGCGAGCTCGGCCGCATAGGCCTTCTCGTCCTCCGTCCGCTCGTCGAGCGCCTTCGGGTCGCGCCCGACCGGCATCATGTTGAGGTGGATGCCGTGCAGCCGGTCGGGATGCGCGAAGCCGAGGCGCGTCGTGATGGCGGACCCCCAATCGCCGCCCTGGGCGAGGAAGCGGTCGTGGCCGAGGACGGTCATCAGCTCGGCGAACAGGTCCGCGATCGCGTTGATGCCGAAGCGCTCCTGGCCCGGCCGGTACGACAGGCCGTAGCCCGGGAGCGACGGCGCGACGACCGTGAAGGAATCCGCCGGGTCGCCCCCGAAGGCCGCCGGATCGGTGAGCCGCGGGATGGTGTCCAGAAACTCGAACACCGAGCCCGGCCAGCCATGCGAGAGGAGGAGCGGCATCGGGGCCGGCCCGCGCCCCGGCGCGTGGATGACGTGGAGGTCGATCCCGCCGAGCGCCACGCGGTAGTTCGGGAGCCGGTTCAGGTCCGCCTCGGCCTTCCGCCAGTCGAACCCGTCGCGCCAATGGGCCAGGGTCTCGCCGAGCCAGCCGGCATCCGTGCCGTGCGCCCAGGGCGCGCCCGGCGAATTGTCCGACAGCCGCGTCCGTCCGAGCCGCTCCCTCAGGTCGGCGAGCTGGTCGTCCGGGATGCGGAGCGTGAAGGGAACGGGCGTGGTCATGACGCTCTCAACGAGCCGGAGGCGAGGCGGTTCGGGCGAACGCCCGTCGCGGGCGCGAGCCCGCCCCTCACGCGGCGCGCTTCGCCGGCCAGGTCGCGACCGTGTGGTCGATGTCGCGGAGGTCGGGCAGGCTCGCCTCGTTGCCGAGATGCTGGACGGCATGGGCGGAGGCCGCCCGCGCGAAGGTGAAGTGGTCGAGCCAGGGCATGTCGGGCCGGGCGAGGGCGGAGAACATGTAGGCGCCGTGGAAGATGTCGCCCGCGCCGTTCGTGTCCACCACCCGCTCCGCCGGCACGGCGAGGGCCGGGAGGTGCCGGCGCTCGCCGGTCTCGTCGTACCAGACCATGCCGTCCGCGCCCTGCGTGACGGCGCCGATGCGGCAGCCCCGGCCCTGCAGGTAGTCGAGCATGCCGGCCGCATCGAGCGACATCTGCTCGCAGAGCCGTTCGGCGACGACGGCGACGTCGATCAGGCCCAGGAGGTCGTGCGTGTTCGAGCGCAGGCCGCCGCCGTCGAGCGAGGTCAGGACGCCCGCGTCCCGGAAGATCTTCGCGTAGTGGATGGCGGCGTCGGGCTGGTGCCCGTCGAGATGCAGCCCGCGCGCCCCGTCGAGGTTCAGGGGCGGGACCGGATGGAGGTAGTCGTCGTCGCGGCAGCGCACGATGGCGCGCTTGCCGCCGCGCGGCATGATGAAGGAGAGCGAGCTCTCCCGAACCTTGCGGTGGTGGACGGAGATGCCGTAGCGCGCCGCCATGTCGACGAACATGCGGCCGAGCCAGTCGTCCGCGACGGAGGCGAGGAGGTCCGGCACGAAGCCGAGCTTCGCGCAGCAGAAGGCGGCCGTGACGGCGTTGCCCCCGAAGGCCACCGCGTAATCGTCCGCGACCGTCTTGTCGTCGCCTTCCGGAATGTGGTCCGTGACGAAGGTCACGTCGATATAGGCCTGGCCGATGAACAGCGCCTTC
>JAEUAC010000226.1 GCA_019695455.1 Methylorubrum extorquens
CCGTGACGGCCGTCGCGCGCGGCCTCGGCCGTCACGGCGCAGGTGTTCACGATCGTGAGGTCGCGCTGCCCGGCCGCGACCGCGGCCCGCCGCATGGCCTCCGATTCCGCCGCGTTGAGGCGGCAGCCGAAGGTGACGATCTCGACGCTCACGCGGGCTCGCCGAACAGCTCCGGGGCGAGCACGCCCTCCCGCTCGAGTTCGACCGGCCCCGTCATGAGCACGTGGTCGTCGCTCTCCCGCCAGGCGATGCGCAGGTCGCCGCCGGGCAGCGCGACCTCACGATCGTGAACACCTGCGCCGTGACGGCCGAGGCCGCGCGCGACGGCCGTCGCGCCGTCCGGGCCGCGATCCGGGCCCGGCCGGGCGCCCGGATCGTCGCGACGGGCTGCGCCGTTCAGACCGAGCCCGCCCGCTTCGCCGCCATGCCGGAGATCGCCACGCTGGTCGGCAACGCCCGGAAGACGGCGCTCTCGACCTGGATCGATCTCGCCGCGGACCGCACCGTGCCGGACATCATGGCCGAGACCGGGACGGCGCAGGCCGTCGCGGCCCCGGAGGCCGGCCGCACCCGGGCGCTGCTCCAGGTGCAGAACGGCTGCGACCACCGCTGCACATTCTGCATCATCCCCTACGGGCGCGGCCCCTCGCGCTCCGTGCCGCTCGCCGACGCGGTCGCGGCGGCGCGGGGCCTCGTCGAGGGTGGCGCCCGCGAGATCGTGCTGACGGGCGTGGACCTCACCGACTGGCGCGACGGCGAGCGGAGGCTCGGCGACCTCGCCCGGGCGATCCTGCGGGCCGTCCCGGAGCTGCCGCGCCTGCGCCTCTCCTCCATCGACCCGGTCGAGGCCGATCCCGCGCTCCTCGACGCGCTCGCGTGCGAGGACCGGCTCATGCCGCACCTGCACGTCTCCCTGCAGGCGGGCGACGACCTCGTCCTGAAGCGCATGAAGCGTCGCCACAGCCGCGCCGACGCCGTGCGGTTCTGCGAGACCGTGCGGCGCCTGCGGCCCGACATCGTGTTCGGGGCGGACCTGATCGCGGGATTCCCGACCGAGGACGACGCGATGGCGGCCCGCTCGCTGGACCTCGTCGCGGAATGCGACCTCGTCCACCTCCACGTCTTCCCCTACTCGGCCCGGCCGGGCACGCCCGCCGCCCGGATGCCGGCCGTGCCGGCCGCGACCGCGAAGGAGCGGGCGGCCCGGCTGCGGGAGGCCGGCGCGGCCGCGCTCGCCCGCCATCTCGACGGGCTCGTCGGCTCCCGCGTCGCCGTGCTGGCCGAAGCGGGGGGCACGGGCCGGACGGAGGGGTTCGCCGCCGTGCGGTTCGGCACCCCGGTTCCGCCAGGGTCTCTGGTAGAGGCCACCATCACGGGCCACGACGGCCGGAGGGCACGCGCCGCATGACGGACGCCATCGCGATCGAGCGCCTGGAGAAGACCTACGCGTCGGGCTTCCAGGCGCTGAAACCCGTGGACCTCGCGGTCCGGCGGGGCGAGATCTTCGCGCTGCTCGGGCCGAACGGGGCCGGCAAGACCACGCTGATCTCGATCGTCTGCGGGATCGTGAACCCGACCGGCGGCCGCGTGCTGGTGGAAGGCCACGACATCCTGCGCCAGGCCCGCGTCACGCGCGCCCTGATCGGGCTCGTGCCGCAGGAGCTGACGACCGATTCCTTCGAGAGCGTGATCGCGACCGTCACGTTCAGCCGCGGCCTCTTCGGCAAGCCCGCCGATCCCGCCCATATCGAGCGCGTGCTCCGCGACCTGTCGCTCTGGGACAAGCGCGACACCCAGATCCGCTACCTCTCCGGCGGCATGAAGCGGCGCGTCCTCATCGCCAAGGCGCTCTCGCACGAGCCGAAGATCCTGTTCCTCGACGAGCCGACCGCCGGCGTGGACGTCGAGCTGCGGCGCGACATGTGGGAGATCGTCCGCGACCTGAAGCGGAAGGGCGTCACCGTCGTCCTGACCACGCACTACATCCAGGAGGCCGAGGAGATGGCCGACCGGATCGGCGTCATGAGCCGGGGCGAGCTGCTGGTCGTGGACGAGAAGGCGAACCTCATGCGCCGGCTCGGCCGCAAGACGCTCATCCTGCGCCTCGCCGAACCGCTCGCGGCCCTGCCGCCGGCGCTCTCCGCCTACGACCTGACGCTCACGGAGGAGGGCCGCACGCTGACCCACGCCTACGCGGCGACCGAGGACCGGCCGCCCGTCGGGCCGCTCCTCGCCGATCTCGGCTCCGCGGGCGTCGTCGTCGGCGACGTCGAGACCCGGCAGAGCTCGCTCGAGGACATCTTCGTGGACCTCGTCCACGGGGGCGACGCCCCGGACAGCGCCCCCACGACCCAAGAGGCCGCCGCATGAACTGGCACGCGATCCGCGCCATCTACTTCTTCGAGATGGCCCGGACCCGGCGCACGCTCCTGCAGAGCATCGTCGCGCCCGTGATCTCGACCGCACTCTACTTCGTGGTCTTCGGCGCCGCCATCGGCGGCCGCATCCAGGAGGTGGACGGCGTCGCCTACGGGGCCTTCATCGTGCCCGGGCTCATCATGCTGTCGCTGCTCACGCAGAGCATCGCGAACGCGTCCTTCGCCATCTACTTCCCGAAATTCGTGGGCACGATCTTCGAGATCCTGTCGGCTCCGATCTCGGCCGCCGAGATCGTGATCGGCTATGTCGGGGCGGCGGCGACCAAGTCGCTGGTCCTCGGGCTCATCATCCTCGGCACGGCCGCCCTGATCGTGCCGCTGCGCATCGACCATCCGGGCCTGATGCTCCTGTTCCTCGTGCTCACGGCCGTGACCTTCAGCCTGCTCGGCTTCATCATCGGCATCTGGGCGGAAGGCTTCGAGCAGCTCCAGCTCGTCCCGCTCCTGGTCGTGACCCCGCTCACGTTCCTCGGCGGGTCGTTCTACTCGGTCGACATGCTGCCGGGCATCTGGAAGACGGTCGCGCTCTTCAACCCCGTCGTCTACCTGATCTCCGGCTTCCGCTGGAGCTTCTTCTCCCTGTCCGACGTCGACGTCCGCATCAGCCTCGCCGCGACCTTCGGCTTCCTGTTCCTGTGCCTCGCGCTCGTCGCCTGGATCTTCCGCACGGGCTACCGCCTGAAGAAGTAGCCTCTCTCCACGACCCACCCACGTTCGTGCTTCGAGACGGTCGTTCGCGACCTCCTCAGCATGACGGCGTGGGCGGAAAGGCCATGAGGACGTCCCGCATCGGCCCGGGCGGCTCGGCCTCGACCGCGATGGGCGCCTTCTTCGGGTAGAGCGGGATCGCGACCGAGCGGGCGTGCAGGAGCAGCGGGCCGTTCCCCGCGCCGTAGACGCGGTCGCCCCGGATGGGCCACCCCGCGGCCGCGCAATGGGCCCGGAGCTGGTGGGTGCGGCCCGTGACGGGTTCGAGCTCCATCCAGGCCGTGCCGGACGCGCGCCCGAGGACGCGCCAGCGCGTGAGCGACGGCTTGCCGGCCGGATCGACCCGGACCCGCCATTCGGCCGGATCCGCCGAGGCGGGACCGAGCGGCAGGTCGATCTCGCCCGCCTCGGCGGCGGGGCCGCCCTCCACGACCGCCCAGTAGCGCTTCGCGACGCGGTTGGCCGCGAACAGCGTCGCCAGGCGGGCCAGCGCCTGACGGTGGCGGCCGAGGACGAGGCAGCCCGAGGTCTCGCGATCGAGCCGGTGGGCGATCTCGGGCCGCCGGGGCAGGCCGAACCGGAGCGCGTCGAGGTGGTCGGCGAGCGTCGGGCCGCCGCCCCGGCCCGGATGGACGGGCAGACCAGCGGGCTTGTCGATGACGAGCACCAGGGCGTCGCGATAGAGGAGTGTCGGCACTATCTTGTCGGGACCCATCCCGACGCAGCTAGCCGCGCCCGGACGGGCCGGCAAGGACACCGCATGGCATTGCAGGGCAGGAAGCCGGGTTGGCTTCTCGACAAGATCCTCGGCCGCGAGGCCGAGCCGGAGGTCCGCCCGTCGGTTCCCCCGGTGCCGCCGGCCTCGTTCGTGCCCCCCAGGGCGGAGCCACCCCAGGCCGAGCCGCCCCGGACCGAGCCGGAGCCGATCCTCGCGCCGCCCGTCCTGTCGCCCGCCTCGGTGCCGGAGGGCCAGCCCGACTTCATGCCGGCCGCAGCCCCGCCCGGCCTGGTCGTCGCGCCGCCGGGCGTCACGGAGGCCTCGCCCGAGACGCCGGCCGACATGCGGCCTGTCGAGCCGCTGGGAGGAGCCTCGCTGCAGCCGGTCGCCGACCGGGCCGAGACGGCCGTGCCGCCGGGCGCCGCCTCCCCGTCCGGCCTCACCGGACCGGGCCGGGCCGAGGAGCCGCCGGAGGCCGCGTCGCGAGCCACGCACGACCGCGCCGCGTCCGTCGAGGCTCCGCTCCGCCCCGCACCGCGGGACGACGAGGCGATGGGCGGCCGCCCCCCGACGGCTCCGGCGGTGCCCGAGCCCGACCGGAAGGGCTGGTGGAGCCGGCTCACGGAGGGCATGCGCCGCACCTCGTCCGCCATCGGCGACAGCGTCACGGGCCTGTTCACGAAGAAGAAGCTCGACCGGGCGACGCTCGACGACCTGGAGGACGTGCTGATCGGGGCCGATCTCGGCGTCGAGACGGCGACCCGGATCACCCAGGCCGTAGCGGGCGGACGCTACGACCGGGAGATCTCGGCCGACGAGGTGAAGTCCATCATGGCGGCCGAGATCGAGGCCGTGCTCGCGCCCGTGGCGACGCCGCTCGTCCTGGACGGCACCCGCCGGCCCTACGTGATCCTGATGGTCGGCGTGAACGGCGCCGGCAAGACGACGACGATCGGCAAGCTCGCCGAGAAGTTCCGGCGCCAGGGCCTCTCGGTCGTGATCGCGGCGGGCGACACGTTCCGGGCGGCCGCGATCGAGCTGAAGGTCTGGGGCGAGCGCGTCGGCGCGCCCGTGATCGCGCGCCAGCAGGGCGCCGACGCGGCCGGCCTCGCCTTCGACGCCCTGCAGGAGGCGCGCGCCCGCGGCGCGGACGTGCTCCTCATCGACACGGCCGGGCGCCTGCAGAACAAGACCGGCCTGATGGAGGAGCTGTCGAAGATCCTGCGCGTGATCCGCAAGCTCGATCCCGAGGCGCCGCATGCGAGCCTCCTCGTCCTGGACGCGACCGTGGGCCAGAACGCGCTGTCGCAGGTCGAGCTGTTCGGCAAGGTCGCGGGCGTGACAGGGCTCGTCATGACGAAGCTCGACGGCACGGCGCGCGGCGGCATCCTGGTCGCGCTCGCGGCGAAGTTCGGCCTGCCGGTGCACTACATCGGCGTCGGCGAGGGCGTCGACGACCTCGAACCCTTCGCGGCGCGGGATTTCGCCCGCGCCATCGCGGGGCTGGACGAGGCGGCCTGACGGGCCGCATCCGCTCCCGCGGGCCGGCGCCCTCTTCTGGACTTGCCCGGCCCTCCCCTCCATAAGGCGAACCGACCGGACGTGGCCGCCATGACGCTGAAACAGTTCCTTCTCCGTTCGCTCACCTGGTGGAACGGCCAGACCTGGGGCACGTGGCTCTACACGCGCCGGAAGGGCGAGCTCGTCGGCACCGACGGGTTCGGCAACACCTATTACCGGGCCATCGACCACGTCATCGATCCCTCGACCGGCCCCGAGCGCCGCTGGGTGATCTATGCCGGCGAGGCCGACGCCTCGACGGTGCCGCCCGGCTGGCGCGGCTGGATGACCCACACCTACGACCTGCCCCCGTCCGAGCAGGACTACGCGGCGCACGATTGGGAGAAGTCCCACGTGCCCAACCTCACGGGCGGCCCCGGCGCCTACCGGCCCCAGGGCTCCACCAACGCGGCCGGGATCCGGCCCGCCGCGACGGGCGACTACGTGGCCTGGTCGCCGGACGGCTGGAGCCCCGGCGGGCGGGACGCGGACGGCGTGACGCCCGACGGGCGCGACGTGCCCCGGCCCGAGATGCATCCCGGCACGCACGGCGTCGGCCTGCGCCAGCCGCACCACGGTTGAGCCCGATGACCGCGCCGACCTCGACCCGCCCCCAGGCCGAACCGACGGTCTTCATCGACAACGAGCGCGTCGTCGTCACGCGGTGGAGCTTCGCGGACGGCGCGGAGACCGGCTGGCACCGGCACGGCCACGACTACGTCGTCGTGCCGATCGGCGACGGGACGCTGGTCCTCGAGGAGCCGGGCGGCACCACCCGGGAGGCGCCCCTGAAGGACGGGGAGCCTTACTTTCGTCCCGAGGGCGTGGAACACAACGTGGTGAACGGGTCGGGCCGACCGTTCGCGTTCCTCGAGATCGAGATCAAGCGGCCGAAGCCCTGACGGCCCACCCCCGGCGCCACGACCATCCCACGAGCCGAACTCCGATGCGCGCCCCGTTCCTCCTCTGTGCCGCCGCGTTCGCGGGCCTCGCGGCCGCCCCGGCGCAGGCCGACAAGATCAAGAATCCGACGGCCGTCCTGAACGGCCTCGACAAGATCACGGGCCGGATCATCTCGTTCGAGGTGGCCGTCGACGAGACCGTGCAGTTCGGCGCCCTGCAGATCACGCCGCGCGTCTGCTATTCGCGGCCGGCGACCGAGAACCCGAAGACCGACGCCTTCATGGAGGTCGACGAGGTCACGCTCGAGAACAAGTATCGCCGCATCTTCACCGGCTGGATGTTCGCCGCGAGCCCCGGCCTGCACGGCGTCGAGCACGCCGTCTACGACGTGTGGCTGACCGACTGCAAAGGCGGCACGCAGATCATCGCCGAGCCGCGCGAGGGCGAGGACGCGCCCGTGGTGGCCTCCGGCCGGGAGCGCGGCCGCCGCGGCGATTCTGTCCGCGAGGCGCAGCGCACCAACGCCTCCGGCCAGATCGACGTGGCCGAGCCGCGCGGCCGCGAGGTGCGGCCCCAGCAGGCGCCGAGCCGCCGCTTCTTCCCGACCAATCCGGGCGGATCGCCGCCGCCGGGCAGCGGCGCCTATGGCGGGTTCAACCCGGGTCGCTGAACGGCTCCCATCGGGCCGAATCCGCCACTGTTCCGGATGACGCCGGTCACCATGTGACGCGACGGCCCGACGTTAAGTATTCGGGAACCGAATCATCTGTGATTGTATTGGCCGTGACAGGTCGTCGCGCGGCATGGGCGCGCTCGGACCAGGTCGAGGATCTTGCGGGGGAGCGGATCTCCCGGAGGAGCGGCACGATGGCGACGAGCGATCCCGCGTCCGGACAAGGACCGGTCCAGTCCAGGCTGACGATCCATGCGGGACCGCGCCCGCTTCCCGAACTCCTCGACCTCGCGGCGGCCGCGTCGCGGTCCGGCACGCGCCTCAGCTTCACGGGAACCGGGACCCGCCCGATCGAGGACCTCGTCCGGCTGGCGGTCGTCGGCGGCGAGACCGTGTCCTTCGGCGACGACGTCCGCTCCCGGATCCCGGACGACGGCGAGGAGGAGCCCGCCACGCCCCGATCGAGCGGCATGGTCCGCCGGCTGTTCTCGCGCCTGTCCGCCCTCTGACGCGCGCCCCGCGCGACCGGGCCGCCTGGGCCGCCCCCGGGCTCGCGGGTCACGGACCCGTGCCGCGCCCCGAAAAGGCATCGCGTCCGGGGCGGGAAGCGGGTATGCGCGACGGCGAATGGATTTCACGCTCGATCCCCGGCTCGAGGCCGACACGCTGCCGGTCGGCGACCTGCCGCTCTCGCGCGTGCTCCTGATGAACGCGGCCCGATTCCCCTGGCTGGTCCTCGTCCCGCGCCGGGCGGCCGCGACCGGTCTCGGGGACCTGTCGCGCGAGGAGGCCGCGACCCTCATGGGCGAACTCCGCATCGCCGCGCAGGTCCTCCGCGAGCTCGCCAGGCCCGACCGGATCGACGTCGCGTGCCTCGCCGCCGACGACACCATGCTGCACTGGCACGTGGTCGGGCGCTTCGTGTCCGATCCGGCCTGGCCGGGCCCGATCGCGGGATCCAGCCCGGGCACGCCCTACCCACCCCACGCGGCGGCGGCGCTGATCGACCGCGCCGCCGCCCTTTTCGCCGAGGCTCGCGAATGACGGATTGGCAGGTCGGCACCGTGCCGACGGCGCTCGGATTCATCGACAATCGGCTGCTTCGCGCCGGCATCGAGACGGACCCGGACGGGGCGGCCCGTGAGGCCGAGGGCGGCCTGGTCGTCGTCATCGCGGGCGAGCAGGCGATCCTCGCCCGGCGCGGCGAGGGCGCGACGGCCTTCCTGCCCAGCCCGCCCGCGGCCCTCGGGCCCGTCCTCGACCGGCTGATCCTCGGGCGGCTCGACGGGCGGCCCATCATGGCCCAGCTCCACGCGGCCGAGGGCGCGGCGGCGCTCGCGGACGACCCGGAGCACGTCGCGCTCGATCTCCGGTCCGTCGCCGTGCAGGGCGCCGTGCCGGCCGACGAGATGGGCGCGCTCGCCCAGGCGAAGGCCTTCTTCTTCTGGCACGGCCGGCACCGCTTCTGCGGCGTGTGCGGCTCGCCGACCGTCTCGCGCTGCGCCGGCATCCGGCGCGATTGCACGGGCTGCGGCGCGCAGCATTTCCCGCGCACCGATCCCGTGACCATCATGCTGGTGGTCCGCGGCGACCATTGCCTGCTCGGGCGCCAGGCCCGCTTCGTGCCGAACTCCTATTCCTGCCTCGCGGGCTTCGTGTCGCCCGGCGAGACGATCGAGGCCGCCGTGCGCCGGGAGACGCTGGAGGAATCCGGCATCGAGGTCGGCCGCGTGACCTACCTCGCCTCGCAGCCCTGGCCCTTCCCGGCGAGCCTCATGATCGGCTGCCTGGGCGAGGCCCTGACGGACGCGATCGTGCTCGACCGCGAGGAGCTCGAGGACGCCCGCTGGTTCTCGCGCGACGAGGTCGCCGCCATGCTGGAGCGCCGCCACCCGGACGGCCTGATCACGCCCCCGCCCATGGCGATCGCCAACCACCTGATGCGACTCTGGACGACCGGAGAGGCCCGCTTCGCATGACGGCCACCGCGACGACGCCGCCCGTCCGCCTCGGCATCGTGGGCGCCGGCATCATGGGCGAGCGCATGCTCGGCGCCATCCTCGACGGCGAGCCGGGCGGCCCCGCGCTGCCGGCCGGCATCTGGGATCCCTCGGCCGACGCGCTCGACCGGATCGCGGCGCGCTTCCCCGACGTGCCGCGGCTCGCCGACCGCGACGCCGTCGTCGCCGCCTGCGACTGCCTCTACGTCGCCTCGCCGCCCGCCTCCCATCTCGGCCATGCCCGGGCGGCGCTCGCGGCGGGCCGGACCGTGTTCTGCGAGAAGCCGCTCGCCGTGGACGGTCCCGACGCGCGGGCCTTCGTGCGGGAGGCGGGCGGCCGCGGCGCCGTGAACTTCCCGTTCGCGTCCTCGCTCGGCGTCGAGACGCTGCGCGGCTGGATCGAGGCCGGCGCCATCGGCCGGCCGGTCTCGCTCGCGATCGCGGTCGCCTTCGCCACGTGGCCCCGCGGCTGGCAGGCCGACGCGGCGCGCTGGCTCGACGCGCCCGAACAGGGCGGCTTCACGCGCGAGGTCGTGTCGCATTTCCTGTTCCTCGCCGGCCGGGTCCTCGGGCCCCTGGCGGACCTGGATGGCCGGGCGACCTTCCCCGAGGCCGGCCGGAGCGAGCGCGCGCTCGCTGCGACGCTCACGGCCGGCGGCGTTCCCGTGACGCTCGCGGGCGGCGTCGGCACGACGGACCGGGATGATGCGAACAGCTGGACGCTGGAGGGCGAGACCGGTGCGGTGCGGCTGCGGGACTGGGCCATCGCCGAGCGACGCCGGCCCGACGGCACCTGGGAGACCGCCCCGGACGCGATCCCGAACGAGCGCGCCCGGCCGATCGCGCTCCGGCGCCAGCTCGCCGGCGTCGCCCGGCTGACGCGCGGAGAACCCCACCACCTCGCGACGCTGGAGGAGGCGCTCGCCGTCCAGGAGGTCGTGGAGGCCCTGCTGGCCGGCTGAGGCGCCGGGCGGCCTCGGCCCGTCAGGCCAGGAAGGCCAGGAGCTCGGCCGCGACCGCGTCGGGCTCCTCGTGGTGCAGCCAGTGGCTCGCGCCGTCGAACCACCGGAGCCGGACGTCGTCGGCGAGCGCTGCGCCGTGCTCGGCGAAGGCGGGCAGGAGCGCCGTGTCGCGGCGCCCCCACAGGACGAGCGTCGGAACCCGCACGCGGCCGGCCGGGCGGGGCGGATGGCGGACCAGCGCCCGGTACCAGGCCAGCATGCCCCGGAGCGCGCCCGGCTCGGCCCAGGCCGCCCGGTAGCCTTCGAGGTCCGCGGGCCCGAAGGTGCCCGGACGGCTCGTTCCCACCAGGGCGTGCGCGAGTGCCGCGAAGCCGTTCGCCGCGAGCAGCCGCTCCGGCAGGGCCGGCAGCTGGAAGGCGGCGACGTACCAGCTCCGCAGCCACTGGCCCGGATGGCGCCGCGGCACGGACCAGCGCGTGTCGGGATGGGGCGCGTTCAGGATCGCGAGCCGCGCGACGCGCTCCGGATGCCGGGCCGCGAGCCACCAGGCGACGATGCCGCCCCAATCGTGCCCGACGAGCCGCACCCGCGCGGCGCCGTAGGCATCCGCCACCGCCACGACGTCGGCCGTTAGGCGCGAGACCCGGTAGGGCGCGATGCCGTCGGGCTTGCCGCTCCGGCCGTAGCCGCGCCCGTCGGGCGCCACGACCCGGAACCCGGCCTCGGCCAGCGGCACCATGTGACGGCGCCAGGCGCCCGCATGTTCGGGAAAGCCGTGCAGGAGGACGACCAGGGGGCCGTCGTCCGGCCCGGCCTCGAGGCAGTGGAGCGGAACGCCGTCCGCCAGGACGACCCGCTCCCGGATCACAGGGCGAAGCTCTGCCGGAACGGGTGGGCCGGGTAGGTGCCGAGCACGCGCAGCTCGCGGGAGAAGAAGGCGAGCTCCTCGAGCGCCCGGGCGAGGCCCGGCTCGTCGGGGTGGCCGTCCACCTCGGCGTAGAACTGCGTCGCCGTGAACTGGCCCTCGACCATGTAGGATTCGAGCTTCGTCATGTTGACGCCGTTCGTCGCGAAGCCGCCGAGCGCCTTGTAGAGCGCCGCCGGGATGTTCCTCACCCGGAAGATGAAGGACGTGACGGCCGGCCCCGCCTCGGCCGAGGCCGGCCGGGGCTCGCGCGACAGGACGATGAAGCGGGTCGTGTTCGTCGATTCGTCCTCGACGTCCTCGGCCAGGATGTCGAGCCCGTAGATCGGGGCGGCCATGCGGGGCGCGAGCGAGGCGCGCGAGCGGTCCCCCCATTCGGCGACCTCGCGGGCCGAGCCCGCGGTGTCGCCGGCCACCACGGCCTTGACGCCCAGGCGCCGGATGATCTTGCGGCACTGGCCGAGCGCGTGGACGTGGCTGTGGACGCTGCGGATCTCCTCGATCCGCACGCCCGGCAGCGCCATCAGCTGAAAGTGGATCGGCAGGAAGTGCTCGCCGATGATGTGCAGGCCCGACGACGGCAGGAGGTGGTGGATGTCCGCCACCCGGCCCGCGATCGAGTTCTCGATCGGGATCATGGCGAGCGCGGCGCGGCCCTCGCTGACCGCCGCGAAGGCGTCCTCGAAGGTCGGGCACGGAAGGGGCTCGTGGTCCGGCACGGCCTGGTCGCAGGCCGTGTGGGAGTTCGCGCCCATCTCGCCCTGGAACGCGATCGGGGGCCTCATGGCGTCATCCTTCGAGGAAGCGGCGCGCGCGGGCGAGCTGCGCCGGGTTGTCGACGCCGAAGGGCTCGTCGTCGACCAGCATCACGTCGATCCGCATGCCGGCCTCGAGCGCCCGCAGCTGCTCCAGCCGCTCCCGGATCTCGAGCGGCGACGGCGGCAGGGCGACGAAGCGCGCGAGCGCGGCCCGCCGATAGGCGTAGAGCCCGACATGGTGGAGGAGCGGCCCGGCCCCGCTCGGCGCGGAGGCGCGCGTGAAGTAGAGCGCGCGCAGCCGGCCGGGCGCGATCTCGCTCCCGACGGCCTTCACGACGTCCGGATCGGTCCGCTCCGCCTCGACCGAGATCGCGTAGGCGACCGTCCCGATATCGACCGCCGGATCGGCGAGCGGCGCGGCCGCGGCCGCGATGGTCGCCGGCCGGACGGTCGGGAAGTCGCCCTGCACGTTCACGATCACGTCGTGGCGGCCCGCCGGATCGATCAGGCCGGCCGCCTCCGCGATCCGGTCGGAACCGGACGAATGGTCGACGCGCGTCAGCACGGCCCGGCCGCCCACGGCCTCGACGGCGGCCACGATCTCGGGCGAATCCGCCGCGACCGCGACGGGGCCGATCCCGGCCTCCACGGCCCGCCGCCAGACATGGACGATCATGGGCTCGCCCCCGATGAGGGCGAGCGGCTTGCCGGGCAGCCGGGTCGCCTGCATGCGAGCCGGGATCAGGACGAGCGGTTCGGACACGGGCGGGACGCGGCGACGGGAGGGCCGGGCGCCTTACCAGCCACCCGGGGGCTTGTCATCCGGGCGCCATGCCGGGCGCGGGCGCCCCATGCCGGGCGCGAGAGGCGCCGTCCGGAGTGGCATCGCGTCGCTTCCGGGCGGCCCTCGCGGGCGCGGGCGGGCTCGCCCGCGTCACCCGGGGCGTTGTCAAGGCGGCGGGAATGCGGCAAGCAGCGCCGATGCGCGGCAGCCGGAGGGACCGGCGGAACGCGAACAGGGACACGAGCATGGCATCGGTTCAGGGCGGGGGCGATCCGCTTCTTTCCAACAAGATCGCGGGCGCGGTGCTCGGCACGCTCCTCTTCGCCATGGGCCTGAACATCGGCTCGGAGATCCTCTTCACGCCGAAGAAGCCGGCGATCCCGGGCTACGATCTCCCGGCGCCCGAGGCCGCGCCGGCCGGCGGCGCCTCCGACCAGCAGGCCCAGGCCGAGCCCCTGCCCGTGCGGCTCGCCTCGGCGGACCCGGCCAAGGGCGCGAGCGCGGCCAAGAAGTGCATGGCCTGCCACGTCTTCGACAAGGGCGGGGCGAACAAGATCGGCCCCGGCCTCTACGGCGTCATCGGCCATCCGAAGGGCGGCCATGCGGGCTTCGCCTATTCGGCCGCCATGAAGGCCAAGGGCGGCGAATGGACCTTCGACGACCTCGACCACTTCCTGGCGAACCCGAAGGCCTACGTGCCGGGCACCATCATGGCGTTCGCGGGCATCTCGAACCCGAAGGAGCGGTCCGACGTGATCCGCTACCTGCAGACGCTCTCGGACAGCCCCGTCCCGCTGCCGGCGGCCGAGCCCGCCGCGGCCGCCGCGCCCGCCGCCGCGCCCGGT
>JAEUAC010000366.1 GCA_019695455.1 Methylorubrum extorquens
TTTTTTTTTTAATGATACGGCGACCACCGAGATCTACACGAGCCTTATCGTCGGCAGCGTCGGCCGACAGTGCCGCCGCCAGAAGAACAACCCGCTGCTCGTCGGCGATCCCGGCGTCGGCAAGACGGCCATCGCGGAGGGGCTCGCCCGCAAGATCGTGCGGGGGGAGGTGCCCGAGGTGCTGGAGGGCGCGACCGTGTTCTCGCTCGACATGGGCACGCTGCTCGCCGGCACGCGCTATCGGGGCGATTTCGAGGAACGGCTGAAGCAGGTCGTGAAGGAGATCGAGGCGCATCCCAACGCCATCATGTTCATCGACGAGATTCACACGGTGATCGGCGCCGGCGCGACCTCGGGCGGCGCGATGGACGCCTCGAACCTCCTGAAGCCGGCGCTGGCCCAGGGCACGCTCCGCTGCATCGGCTCCACGACCTACAAGGAGTACCGCCAGTACTTCGAGAAGGACCGCGCGCTCGTCCGCCGCTTCCAGAAGGTGGACGTGAACGAGCCGTCCATCCCGGACGCGATCGAGATCGTGAAGGGCCTGAAGCCCTATTACGAGGAGTTCCACAAGCTGAAGTTCACGACCGACGCCGTGAAGGCGGCCGTGGAGCTCTCGGCCCGCTACATCAACGACCGCAAGCTGCCCGACAAGGCGATCGACGTCATCGACGAGACGGGCGCCTCGCAGATGCTGGTGCCCGAGAGCCGCCGCAAGAAGACCATCGGCATCAAGGAGATCGAGGCGACGATCGCCACGATGGCCCGCATCCCGCCGAAGACGGTTTCCAAGGACGACGCGGAGGTGCTGTCCAACCTCGAGACCTCGCTCGAGCGCGTGGTCTACGGGCAGAACGACGCGATCCGGGCGCTCACCTCGGCCATCAAGCTCGCCCGGGCCGGCCTGCGGGACGGCGAGAAGCCCATCGGCTCCTACCTGTTCGCGGGGCCGACGGGCGTCGGCAAGACGGAGGTCGCCAAGCAGCTCGCCGCCTCGCTCGGCGTCGAGATGCTGCGCTTCGACATGTCGGAATACATGGAGCGCCACACGGTCTCCCGCCTGATCGGCGCCCCTCCCGGCTATGTCGGGTTCGACCAGGGCGGCCTCCTGACGGACGGCATCGACCAGCACCCGCATTGCGTGCTTCTGCTCGACGAGATCGAGAAGGCGCATCCGGACCTGTTCAACATCCTCCTGCAGGTCATGGACCACGGCAAGCTGACGGATCACAACGGCAAGCAGGTCGATTTCCGCAACGTCATCATCATCATGACGACGAACGCGGGCGCGGCCGACATGGCCAAGGCCTCCTTCGGCTTCACCAAGAACCGGCGCGAAGGCGACGACCAGGAGGCGATCAACAAGCTGTTCTCGCCCGAATTCCGCAACCGGCTCGATTCCGTCATCTCGTTCGGCCACCTGCCGAAGGAGGTCGTGGCCAAGGTTGTGGACAAGTTCGTCCTCCAGCTCGAGGCGCAGCTCGCCGACCGCAACGTCGTCATCGAGCTGTCGGACGAGGCGCGCGACTGGCTCTGCGAGCACGGCTACGACGAGGCCATGGGCGCCCGCCCGATGGCGCGGCTCATCCAGTCCACCATCAAGACGCGGCTCGCCGACGAGGTGCTGTTCGGCAAGCTGAAGAACGGCGGCGCCGTGAAGGTCGTCGTCGAGTCCGGCGAGTCCGGCCGGCAGGTGCTCGGCTTCGAGTTCCCGGAAGGGCCCGTCACGCCGCGGCCCGAGAAGGTGGTCGAGGCGAAGAAGACGAAGCGCAAGCCGAAGGCCTTTACCCGCAAGGTCGCGAAGCCTAAGGGCCCCGCAGGCGGCGGTTCCGGTGGGGCAGGGGGCGTCCGTACGGTGCCGAAGGTCCCGCTGGTCCGCGCATGAGCACGAAGCCCGCCACGAGGCCGCTGGATCTCGGACTCGTCGCGGGCGACAGGCCGGCCCCGATCCCCGGATCGCGGCCGCCGCCTCCACCGGCCGCGGCACCGAGGCCGTCCGCCCGGATCGAGCCCGTCCTCGATCTGGCGCCGCCCGAACCGCCCCCGCCGGCGGTGCCGACCGGCGCCTTTCTCGATCTTCCGCCCCTGGCGGCATCGTCCGGCACGGCCCCGACCTTCGGGGCCGTCCGCGCGACGGCGCACGGCATCCTCGGACGGGCGCGCGTGCTGGCCGTCGTCGCGAACGGCGTCCGCACCCGCATTCCCTGGCGGGCGCTGCGGGCGCGCGCCACGGCCACCATGGCGCCGACCGTCGAGGCGGCCGCCCAGCCGGGCGACACGCTCGCGGCTCCGCAGCCCCGGTCCCGCCGGCCCAAGAGGACCTGGCGCGAGCAGCGCTGGGAGCGCCGGCGCCGGCGTCGCCTGGTCGAGGAGGTGCTCGGCTGGATCTTCGTGCCGATCATCGTGATCGCGGTCGCCTGGGGCGTGAAGGCCGGCCTCAACGCCTTCGGCACGACGCCGTCCGGCCTCATCGCCAATCTCAAGGCCGCCCTGTCCGGGCGCGGCGGCATCTGAGGGCTCGTCGGCCCGATTGGCCGGGAGCCCATCCCGCACTGCAGCGTTGACGGATCGAGGTGCCGCAGCCGCGGCGCGAGGGATCCGCCGCATGAGCACGACCATCGCCGACCTGATCGTGGCGACGCTGAAGGGCGCCGGGGTGCGCCGCATCTACGGCGTCGTCGGCGACAGCCTGAACGGCCTGACCGACGCGCTCCAGCGCGACGGCACGATCCAGTGGATCCACGTGCGCCACGAGGAGGCCGCCGCCTTCGCGGCCAGCGGCGAGGCGCAGGTGACGGGCACGCTCGCCGTCTGCGCGGGCTCCTGCGGGCCGGGCAACCTCCACCTGATCAACGGGCTCTTCGACGCCCACCGCAGCCGCGTGCCGGTCCTCGCCATCGCGGCCCAGATCCCGAGCCAGGAGATCGGCTCCGGCTACTTCCAGGAGACCCATCCCGAGACCCTGTTCAAGGAATGCAGCCATTTCTGCGAGCTGGTCTCGAACGCGAACCAGATGCCCCGCATGCTGGACAGCGCCATCCGGGCCGCCGTCGGGCTGCAGGGCGTGTCCGTCCTCGTGATTCCGGGCGACGTCGCCCTTCAGGCGGCGGAGGCCGGGCCGACGCCCGTCGCGGGCCTCCTGCCGCGGCCGGCCGTCGTCCGCCCGGCCGATGCCGACCTCGACGCCCTCGCGGCGCTGCTCGACGCGGGCAAGAAGGTGACGATCTTCGCGGGGCGGGGCTGCGCCGGCGCGCACGCGCCCCTGATGCAGCTCGCCGAGCGGCTCGCGGCACCCATCGTCCACGCCTATGGCGGCAAGGAGCACGTCGAATGGGACAACCCGTTCGACGTCGGCATGACGGGGCTCATCGGCTTCTCGTCCGGCTACCACGCCATGGAGGAGTGCGACACGCTCCTGATGCTCGGGACGGACTTCCCCTATCGGCAGTTCTACCCGGAGGGCGCGACCATCGCGCAGGTCGACCTGCGCCCGGAGAACCTCGGGCGCCGCTGCCCGATCTCGCTCGGCCTCGTCGGCGACGTCGGGGCGACGATCGAGGCGCTTCTGCCGCGCCTGCGGCCGCATCCGGACCGGGCGCATCTCGCCTCCTGCCTCGCCCGCTACGCGACCGCCCGCAAGGGGCTCGACGATCTCGCGACGGGGGAGCCGGGACGACGGCCCATCCACCCGCAATACGTCGCCAAGCTCGTGAGCGACCTCGCCGCCGAGGACGCGGTCTTCACCTTCGACGTCGGCACGCCCTCCATCTGGGCGGCGCGCTACCTCCGCATGAACGGCCGGCGGCGGCTCCTCGGCTCGCTCGTCCACGGCTCGATGGCGAACGCGCTGCCGATGGCGCTCGGCGTCCAGGCGGCCGAGCCCGGCCGGCAGGTCGTCTCGCTCTCGGGCGACGGCGGCTTCACGATGCTCATGGGCGACTTCATCTCGCTCGTGCAGCTCGGCCTGCCCGTGAAGGTCGTCATCTTCAACAACGGCTCGCTCGGCTTCGTCGAGATGGAGATGAAGTCGACCGGCTTCCTGGAGGTCGGCGTCGACCTGAAGAATCCGGATTTCGCCGCCATGGCGCGCGCCATGGGCGTGCATGCCGCCCGGATCGAGGATCCGGCCGACCTCGCGCCGGCCCTCACGGCCGCCTTCGCCCATCCCGGGCCGGCCCTGCTCGACGTGGTCACGAATCGGCTCGAGCTCGCGGTGCCGCCGAAGATCACCCTGGCGGAGGCGAAGGGGTTCAGCCTCTGGGCCGCGAAGGCCGTCCTGAACGGCCGCGGCGACGAGATCGTGGAGATCGCCCGCACGAATCGCCTGTCGGGCTTCTTCCGGTAGCGCAGGCGATTCGCCTCGGCCCGCCCGACCCGGACCCTCCGGGCCGGTCGGGCGACCGCCGGAACGCAAAAAGCGGCCCGAAGGCCGCCTTGCTCGATCGTCGTGTCTGTCGGTGAATTGGAGCGGGCGAAGGGATTCGAACCCTCGACCCCAACCTTGGCAAGGTTGTGCTCTACCCCTGAGCTACACC
>JAEUAC010000220.1 GCA_019695455.1 Methylorubrum extorquens
CGCGACGTCGATGTTGTCCTTGACGGCGACCGGGATGCCCCAGAGCGGCCGGCCGTCGGGCCCGCCCTCCGCGAGCCGCCCGGCCTCGGCCAGGAGGTCGGCCTCGGGCCGCAGCGCCAGGAACACGGCCGGGTCGCCATGGGCGGCGATCCGCGCCCGGACGAGCCGGACGGCGTCCACGGGCGTGAGCCGGCCGGCCGCGTAGGCGGCGGCGTAGTCGGCGAGCGTGACGGGACCGTCGGTCACGGGGCGGGCTCGTCGATCAGGCTCACATGGGCCGCGACCACGCGCCAGCCCTCGGGGAAGCGGATCCAGGTCTGGCTCTGGCGGCCGACCTTGCCGGGCGCGCCGTCGCGCCAGAACAGCGTGCAGGCGGTCGCGCAATCGCGCCCGAACGTCGTGATCACGGTCTCGCCGATGCGCCGGGCGACCCCGACCGGCGAGCGGGCGCGCCGGAAGGCCCGGATGGCGTGCATGCCGTAGAGGTTCTCGCCGACGCCGTAGCGGATCGTCCGGGGATCGTCGCGGAAGATCGCCTCGAGCGTCGGGACGTCGTTCGTGACGAGCGCGTGCTCGTAGGCCGCGAAGGCGGCCTCCACCTCGGCCTTCACGTCGGGCAGGTCGACGGGCATCGGGTCAGGCATGGTCGGCGGTTCCGATCGGGGCGCTCGCCACGCCCGCGCGCTCCAGGGCGCGGGCGACGCGGAGGGCCAGGTCCTCGCGCCAGGGCGCCGCGATGACCTGCACGCCGAGCGGAAGGCCGGCATCCGGCCGGACCGGCACGGACACGACGGGCAGGCCGATGAACGAGATGGGCTGCGTGAAGAGGCCGATGTTCGGCCGCGTCGCGACCTCCACGCCGTCCAGCACCATCCTGGCCTGCCCGATGCGGGGCGCTCGGCACGGCGTCGTCGGCGCGAGGATCACGTCGACGTCCTCGAACAGCGCCAGCACGCGCTCCTGGAAGTGCCGCCGGAAGCGCTGCGCCCGGTGCACCCAGGCGGTCGGGATCGTGGCGCCCGCGATGAGGCGGTCGCGGACCGCCGGGTCGTAGTCGCCGGGCCGGGTCCTCAGCCGATCGAGGTGCAGGCCCGCGGCTTCGGCCGCCGTGATGACGTAGGCGGCGGCCCGCGCGCGTGCGGCCTCCGGGATCTCGACGGTGGCCGCGAGGCCGAGCGCGTCCGCGGCGACGCGGACGGCCGCGAAGCATTCCGGGTGGCCGCCGCGGGCGAAGTAGCCGCCCGCGACCGCGATCCGGAGCCCGTCGGCGCCGGCCTCCACGGCGCCCGCGACCGGCTCGATCGGCCGCTCCGCCTGCCAGGCATCGTCGGGGTCCCGTCCCTGCATGGCGTCGTAGGCGAGGGCGAGGTCCGCCACCGAGCGGGAGAGCGGACCGAGATGGTCGAACGAGGCGACGAACGGGTAGGAGCCCGCGCGCGACAGCCGCCCGAAGGTCGGCTTCAGGCCGAACGTGCCGCAGAAGGCGGCCGGCACCCGGATGGACCCGTTCGTGTCCGAGCCGAGCGCGATCGGCACGAGCCCGGCCCCCACGGCGCCGCCCGAGCCGCCCGACGAGCCGCCCGTCATGTGGGCCGGGTCGTGCGGGTTGCGGGAGGGCCCGTCATGGGCGTTCTCGCCCGTGAAGTCGTAGGCGTACTCGCCCATGTTGAGGCCGCCGACGAGGATCGCGCCGGCCGCCTCGAGCTTGCGCACCAGCGCGCCGTCCCGCGTCGCCGGCGCGCGGTCCCGGTTGATCCTGGAGCCGGCCCGGGTCGGCAGCCCCTCGACGTCGAACAGGCTCTTCACCGCGAAGGGCACGCCCGCGAGCGGGCCCGGCGTCTCGCCCGCCGCGATCCGCGCGTCGAGCGCCGCCGCCTTCGCCCGCGCCCTCCCGGCCACCACGTCCGTGAAGGCGTTCAGCGCCGGGTTCCGGGCCGCGATCCCGTCGAGCGCGTCCGCGATTGCCGTCGTCGCCGTGAGCCGGCCCGCCGCGACGGCGGCCGCGATGTCCGTCGCCGAAAGCGTCATGGCAGGAGCCTGCTGGAAGGGGCGCGGGTTCTCCTCCCCCGGAGGGGGAGGTGACAGGCGCGAAGCGGCTGACGGAGGGGGGCGCGCGCTGTCCGGGCGGGACGCGGCGTCCGGAGCGGGCGTGACCCCAACCCGGGCGGGCCTTCGGCCCTGCTCGGCCCTTCCCTCCGGGGAGGGAGACAAGCGCGCCCGGCCCTCATGCCCGGAACACCGGGGCGGGCTCGACCGCATCGTCGAGCGGGACCTCGAGCACGAGCGCCGCGGCGGCCGCGGTCGCCTTGACGTTCGCCGCGACGGCGTCGCGCCATTCGGGCGCCATGGGGATGCCGAGGAGGGGAATCATGGCGTCGACGACGGCGCCGGCGGCCTCGTCGGTCAGGGGAGGGGACGTCATGCGGCGCTCCGTGCGGGAGGATGGGGGATGGCGGCGATCAGCTCGCGCGTATAGGCGGCCTCCGGCCGTTCGAGCACGTCGGCGGCCGTGCCCTCCTCGACGATGCGGCCGCCCTTCATGACGATCACGCGGTCGCAGAGGAGCCGGACCACGTGCAGGTCGTGGCTGACGAAGAGGTAGCTCATGCCGAGCTCGCGCTTGAGGTCGGCGAGGAGGTTGAGGACGACCGCCTGGACGGAGACGTCGAGCGCGGCCGTGGGCTCGTCGAGGATGACGAGGTCGGGCCCCGGCGCGATGGCGCGCGCGATGCCGACCCGCGCCTTCTGGCCGCCGGAGAGCTGGTGGGGGAAGCGGTCGAGGAGGTCGAGCGGCAGGCCGACCTGGCGGGCGAGCTCCTCGCAGCGCGAGCGGATCGCCGCGGCGCCGGAGACGGTGCGGAAGCGCAGGATCGGGTCCGCGATGGCGCGCGCCGCGGTCCAGCGCGGATTGAGCGAATCCGTCGGGTCCTGGAAGACCATCTGGATCTTCGGCCTGAGCGGATGGCGGGCGAAGTCGCGCGCCGGCACGTCCGCGAGCTCCACCTTCTTGAACACGATGGAGCCGGCGGAGGCGTCGAGGAGCCGCATCACCATGGACGACGTCGTCGACTTGCCGCAGCCGGATTCGCCGACCAGCCCGACGCTCTCGCCGCGCAGCACGGAGAAGGAGAGGTCGTCCACGGCCCGGAACTCGCCGGCCGGATCGCGCCGGCGGCCGAACAGGCGCCCGCCGCCCTTCGCCGGATAGACCTTGGACAGGCCCCGCACCGTGAGCAGGATCTCGCGCGGGTCCGGGGAGGGCGGCATCGGGGCCGCGCTGCCCTCAGGCAGGAGGTCGCGCAGGCCGATGCCGGGCCGCGGCGTCGCCCGCATCAGGGTGCGCGTGTAGGGATGCGCCGGCCGCTGGAAGATCGCCTCCGCGCTCGCCGTCTCGACCACGCGGCCCTTCTCCATGACGGTCACGGCGTCGCAATAGGCGGCCGCGAGGCCGAGGTCGTGCGTGATGAGGATCGTCGCCATGCCGCGCTCGCGCGTGAGGTCGCGGACGAGGTCCATGACGGCCTTCTGGGTGGTCACGTCGAGCCCCGTCGTCGGCTCGTCCGCGATCAGCAGCTGCGGCCGGCACGCGAGCGCGAGCGCGATGACGATGCGCTGGCACATGCCGCCCGAGAGCTCGAACGGATAGGCGTCGTAGCGCTCCGCGGCGCGCGCGATCCGCACCTGCTCCAGCGCCTCGATGGCCTTGCGGCGCGCATCGCCCGAGCCCGCCTGCGCGTGCTCGCGCAGCACGTCCTCGATCTGCCGGCCGACGGTGCGGATCGGGTTCAGGGCGGCGCGGGGGTTCTGGAAGATCATGGAGATCTCCCGTCCGCGCAGGTCGCGCATCTGCCGCTCGCGCGCGGCCCGCAGGTCGATCCCCGAGAAGTGGACGCTGCCGTCCGCGATCCGGCCCGCCCGGTCGAGGATGCGCATGACGGCGTAGGACGTGACCGACTTGCCCGAGCCGGATTCCCCGACGATCCCGACGGTCTGGCCCTTGGCCACCGCGAGGTCGACGCTGCGCACCGCCTGGACGGTGCCGCGGCGCGTCGCGAACTCCACCGTGAGGTCGCGGATGTCGAGAAGGGCGGGCGTGGTCATCGGGGCCGCCTCGTCACGTGCGCCGCTGGGGATCGACGATGTCGCGCAGGCCGTCGCCGATCAGGTTGAAGCAGAACACGGCCAGCATGAGGGCGAGGCCCGGGAAGAGCGCGATCCACCACTCGCCCGACACGATGAAGGACGCGCCCTCGGCGACCATGATCCCCCATTCGGGCGTGGGCGGCCGGACGCCGAGGCCGATGAAGGAGAGGCCGGCCGCGTTCAGGATGGCGTAGCCCATGGTGAGCGACATCTGCACGGCCATGAGCGGCATGATGTTGGGCAGGATGGACGTGAGGAGGATGCGGGCGTCCGTGTTGCCCGTCAGGCGCGCCGCCTGCACGAAGCCGGCGTTGCGGCGCACGGCCGCCTCCGCCCGGGCGAGCCGCGCGTAGAGCGGGAAGTTGATGATCGCGGTCGCGATGACGATGTTCGTGACCGTGTTGCCGAGCGCCGCCACGATGCCCATCGCGAGCACGAAGAGCGGGAAGGCCATGATGGTGTCGGCGACCCGGCCGACGATCCGGTCCGTCCAGCCGCCGTAGAACCCCGCCGCGACGCCCGCGAGGCCGCCCGCCGCGAAGACGAGGATGACGGAGAAGACCGCGATCGCGAGGTCGAGCCGGGCCGCCACGATCACGCGGGACAGGATGTCCCGCCCGAGCTGGTCGGTCCCGAACGGATGCGCCAGGGAGGGCGGGGCGAGCGCCGCGCTCGTGTCGGAGGCGAGCGGGTCGTAGGGCGCGATCCAGGGACCGAGGATCGCGCAGGCGACGAGCAGCAGCAGGAGGCCGAAGGCGAAGCCGGTCACCGGATTGTCGCCGACCACGTGGCGCGCGTGGGAGAGCGTCGCCCGCAGGCCGGAGGCCTCGACGGGAGGGCGGGGCGCCGGCGCGGCGGCCGGCTGGACGGCGAGGCTCACGCGGCGGCGCTCCCCACGCGGGGATCAATCAGCCCGTAGGCGAGGTCGATCAGCAGGTTCAGGACGATGTAGAGGATCGCCATGGCGAGGACGAAGCCCTGCACGGGCGCGTAGTCGGAGGCGATCAGCGCCTCGACCGCGTAGGAGCCGACGCCCGGCCAGGCGAAGACCTTCTCGACGAGCACGTTCGCGCCGAGCAGGAACGAGAACACCATGCCGAGCGTCGTCACCACCGGCAGCACGGCGTTGCGGAACGCGTAGGTGATGACGACCTTGCGGCCGGACAGGCCCGCCGCCCGCGCCGTGCGGACGAAATCGGCCCCGAGCACGGCCAGCATCGAGGCCCGCGTGATGCGGGCGATCGGCGCGAGCGCGAAGATGGCGAGCGTCAGGCCGGGCAGCGCGATCTGGGCGAGCGCCGACCGGAAAGTCTCGACCTCGCCCGCCGCGAGGCTGTCGAGGAGGTAGAACCCCGTCAGCGTCGGCGGCGCCGAGGCGAAGCTGTCGAGCCGTCCGAGCGGCGCCGGCGACCAGCCGAGCACGAAGTAGAACAGGTAGACGAGGAGCAGCCCCGTGAAGAAGACGGGCAGCGACACGCCGGCCGTGGCCACGATGCGGCAGAGATGGTCCGCGAGCGAGCCCTGCTTCACGGCCGCCAGGATTCCGAGCGGGAGCGCGACGACGAGGGCGAGGACGAGCCCGAACAGCGTCAGCTCGGCCGAGGCCGGCAGGCGGCTCTTCAGGTCGGCGAGGACCGGCTGGCCGGTCGTCAGCGACTGGCCGAGGTCGCCGCGCGCGAGTTCGGTCACGTAGCGGCCGAACTGCTCCGGCACGGGCCGGTCGAGCCCGAGTTCCTTGCGGATCTGCTCGATCGCCTGCGGGGTCGCGGCCGGGCCGGCGAAATAGGCCGCCGTGTCGCCCGGCAGCACGCGCGTGAGCAGGAAGCACACGACGACCACGCCCGCGAGGGCGGGCAGCGTCGTGAGGAGGCGGTCGACCAGGATCCTCAGCATGGGGCAAGTCCCTGCCTCTCCCCGCTCGCGGGGAGAGGTCGAGCGAACGCGCCAGCGTTCGACCGGGTGAGGGGCAGGGTTGCGCCAGATGTCGCGGTTCCGGGGCCCCTCATCCGGTCGCCGTGACCGGCGACTCGACTTCTCCCCGCTCGCGGGGAGAAGCGTGACGTCGCGCGTGTCATCGAGCTCAGCCCTTCGTCAGGTAGCGGAAATCGGGCTCGCGGCAGGGCTGGAACTGGTAGCCGCCGATGGTCTTCTGCATCGCGACGTCGTGGGTCGGCTGCGCGATCGGCACCATGGGCAGCTCGCGCTCGACGAGCGACACGAACCGCACCACGTCCCGGTCGTAGGCCGCCTTGTCGTCCGTGAAGCGGGCGGCGTCGACGAGCTTGTCGAGTTCGGGGTTCTGGTACGAGGCGATGTTGAAGATCGAGTTGTTCCCGTGCATCGTCCAGAAGAGGTAGTAGTCGGGAAAGTCGAGCCAGCCCGCGAAGCGGTTCAGGACCATCGGATTCGTCTTCTTGGCGATCTCGCCGCGGAAGTTCGAGCCCGGCACCTTCTGGATCTCGACGGTGATGCCGAGCGGCGCGAGCGCCTCCTTGATGAGGACGGACATCGGCTCGGCCACGGTGGCGTTGCCGGCGTCGAAGAGCAGCGTCGTCGTGAAGCCGCCCGGCGCCGCGGCCGCGACCAGCTCCTTCGCCTTCTGCGGATCCACCCGGTAGGGGAAGGGCTGCGGCCAGGCGACGGTCGGCGTCTCCGGCCCGCCCGACATGTCGACGCCGCGCCCGAACAGGGAGGCCTGCAGGATCTTCTCGTAGGGGACCGCCCAGGCGACGGCCTGGCGCAGCCGCACGTCCGTGAACGGGCCGGTCTTCGTGTTCAGGTAGAGGCCCCAGACGCCGTTCGGGATCGGCACGCCGACGACCTTCACGCGGCCGGCGTCGATCAGGTCCTTGAAGTCCTTCGGCGGCAGCCCGTACGAGATGTCCGCGTCGCCCTTCTCCATCAGGGCCCGCCGCGTCGACGGGGAGGCGATGTCGCGGGCGATGATGCGGCGCAGCTTGGGCAGCGGGCCCTGCGTCCAGGCATCGTTGCGGACGTAGATCGTCTCCACGCCCGGCTTCCAGCTCTCGACCTTGTAGGCGCCTGAGCCCGCGACGTTGTTCTTCAGCCAGTCCTTCGCCCAGGGGTCGCCGCCCCCGTTCTTCACGGCGAGCTCGGAATCGATGACGAACGGGATGGTGACGGCGAGGTTCGGCATCGTCATCTTGTCCCGGCGCAGGAAGTCGATGCGCAGGGTCTTGTCGTCGACAACGACGAACTGCTCGGGCTTCTCCAGGGAGCCTGCCGCCATCTGCGTCGTCGCGAAGCCGCCGATCGAGACCGCGCGGTCGAGCGACCACTTCACGTCCTTGGCCGTGACCGGCCGGCCGGAATGGAACGTCGCGTCGCGCAGCTTGAACGTGCAGCTCATGCCGTCGGGGGCGACCTGCCAGCTCTCCGCGAGCTCGCCCTCGAGCTCCGTCATGGAGACCTGGTTGCCGCCGCCGCTCGGGATCGGCACCGGCTTGAAGCGCAGCAGCCGGTCGTAGCAGTTCAGGGCCACGCCGTTCACGGGCTGGGAGGCGCCGATGCCCTGCATGTCGAGCGAGTTCGGCCCGTATTCCTGCACCAGGAGCAGCGTCTCGGCCCGGGTGGGCGCCTGGGCCCCGGCCCGGCCCGTGGCGACGAGCGGTGCGGCGAGACCGGCGGCGATCGCGGTGCGGCGGGTGATCATGGGTCCGTCTGCTCCTGTCGTCGGGCCCCGGCCGGGCCGCGTCACGCTACGCATGGGCCGTGCCGCCCGGACGGGGCGCCCGATCCGGCCGCGTCCTCCGCCGATCGTGCATACAATCGTCCAGAATTGCATGCATGAAAGTTGGGCTCGGGTCCCGAATTGCAGGCAGCGATCTGCCTGTTCGGGCGGCGGTACGGGCGGGCCGATCTGCTAGAGGGGAGGCGCGGAGGCGGGATGACGGATACGAGAACCCGGGCGGAGCGGCTGGCCGGCGCGATCGCGGACGCCATCGTGGCGGGCGAATGGGTGCCGGGCGACCGGCTGGACGAGCAGGCGCTGGCGGAGCGCTACGGCGTCTCCCGCACGCCCGTCCGGGAGGCGCTGCGCCAGCTCGGCGCCACCGGCCTCATCGAGCTGCGGCCCCGTCGCGGCGCGGCCGTGGCCCTCGTGACGCCGGAGGAGCTGGACGAGCTCTTCGTCGCGACGGCCGAGATCGAGGCGACCTGCGCCCGGCTGGCCGCGCTCGGCATGTCGCCGGTCGACCGGCGGCGGCTCGAGGCGCTCCACGACGACATGGGCGCGCTCGCGGCCGCCGACGATCCGGTCGCCTACGCGGAGGCGAACACGGCCTTCCACGGGGCCATCTACGCGGGGGCGCGCAACGCGGTGCTGGCCGAGGTGGCGCTGGGCCTGCGCCGCCGCCTGCTGCCCTACCGCAAGGCCCAGTTCCGGGCGCCCGGCCGCCCGGCCCTGTCGCATCGCGAGCACGGCGCGGTCGTGGACGCGATCCGGTGCGGCGACGCCGCGGGGGCCCACGCCGCGATGCTGCACCACGTGGGGCTCGTCGAACGCGCCGTCGACGCGCTCGCGGGCCGCGCCGCCCCGCGCCGCGGCGCGGCCTGAGCGGCGCCCCGCGTCAGCGGACGGCCGCGACGGCCTTGTCGAAGCCCTTGAAGGGCAGCGCGAACTTGATGCTCTGGCCGTTGTTCGAGACGACCGTCGCCTCCACGGTCTCGGAGGCCGTCGCGTCCCGGACGAAGGCGTCGTCCATCTCGAGGCTCGATTCGCACCGGTTCGCGTCGCAATTGGCGTAGGCGGCCTTGCGCGGGTTGCCGCGGGCGAGCTTGACCTCGACGCCGGGCGCGATGCTCACGCCGGTCGGCGTCTGCAGCACGCTGAGCAGCTTGTTGTCGGCGTTCTTGCCGAGGATCCAGTTGAAGATCACCTGGTTGTTCTGCTGCTGCACGACCTGGAGCGTCGCCGTGCAGGTCCTCTTCTTGTCGGCGAAGTCCCGGCACGTCGCCGTCCAGCCGTCGTGGACCACGATCTCCGTGCGGATCGGCTGCGGCGCGGCGGGCTGCGCGGGTGCGGCGGGCGCGACGGCGGCCGGGGCCGGCGGGGCGGCCTGCGCCTGCGGGGCCGGCCGGGCGGGA
>JAEUAC010000223.1 GCA_019695455.1 Methylorubrum extorquens
CTCGCCCCAGGACTTCACGGCATCCCTGGTGCTGCAGGCCGACGACGGGCTCCGCTTCAAGCCGGCCACCCGCGTCGAGAACGCCTGCGCGACCGGCTCGGCCGCCGTGCACCAGGCCGTGAAGACGATCGAGGCGAAGCGCGCCAAGGTGGTCCTGGTCGTCGGCGTCGAGCAGATGACGCGGACGCCCGCGCCCGAGATCGGCCGGAACCTGCTGCGCGCCTCCTACCTCGTCGAGGACGGCGACACGCCGGCCGGTTTCGCGGGCGTGTTCGGCCAGATCGCGGGCGCCTATTTCCAGCGGCACGGCGACCAATCGGACGCGCTGGCCCTGATCGCCGCCAAGAACCATCGCAACGGCGTCTCGAACCCCTACGCGCAGATGCGCAAGGACCTCGGCTACGCGTTCTGCCGCGCGGAATCGGAGAAGAACCCGTTCGTGGCCGGGCCGCTGAAGCGGACGGATTGCTCGCTCGTGTCGGACGGCGCCGCGGCGCTCGTGATCGCCGACGGCGAGACGGCCGAGGGCATGCGCCGGGCGGTCGCCTTCCGGGCGACGGCCCACGCCCAGGACTTCCTGCCGATGTCGAAGCGCGACATCCTCAAGTTCGAGGGCTGCGCGGAAGCCTGGAAGCGCGCGCTCGGCCAGGCCGGCGTGTCGCTCGCCGACCTCTCCTTCGTGGAGACGCACGATTGCTTCACGATCGCGGAGCTCATCGAATACGAGGCGATGGGCCTCGTGCCGGAAGGGCAGGGCGCCCGCGCCATCAAGGAGGGCTGGACGGAGAAGGGCGGCAAGCTGCCCGTGAACCCCTCCGGCGGCCTCAAGGCGAAGGGCCATCCGATCGGCGCGACGGGCGTGTCCATGCACGCGCTCTCCGCCATGCAGCTCTGCGGCGAGGCCGACGGCATCCAGGTGGACGGCGCCACGCTCGGCGGCATCTTCAACATGGGCGGCGCGGCGGTCGCGAACTACGTGTCGCTGCTCGAACGGGTGCGCTGACCGGACCTCGACCGGCCGGCTCCCGGACGCGCGAACCCGCGCCGAGGGGCCGGCCGGGGCAGGGCCGCCCCGGCGGCGGTCAGGCGAGCGCAGGGGCGGGCGGACGCGCGGGCCTGCGGCCGATCAGGAGCGCCGCGAGGATGATCGCGTTGCCGAGGTTCCAGACGAGGCCGTTGACGAAGGCGGCCCGGTAGGACCCCGTGAGGTCGTAGAGCACCCCGGAGAACCAGCCGCCAAAGGCCATGCCGACGACCGTCGCCGTGATGGTGAGAGAGACTCGGAAGCCTGCCTCCTTGGCCGGGAAGTACTCGCGCACGATGATCGCGTAGCCCGGCACGATGCCGCCCTGGAACAGGCCGAACAGGGCGGACACGACGTAGAGCTGCCCGAGCCCGTCCATGATCGAATAGAGCAGCAGCGCCACGCCCTGGAGGGCCGAGCCGACCAGCACGGTCGGCAGGCCGCCGATCCGGTCGGCGAGGAAGCCCGAGCCGATGCGCGAGACGATGCCGAACGCGAGCATGAGGGCGAGCATCTCGGCCCCGCGGGCCGCGCCGTAGCCGAGGTCGCCGCAATAGGCGACGATGTGGACCTGGGGCATCGACATCGCGACGCAGCAGGCCACCCCCGCCACGACGAGCAGCGCCTGGAGCACGGGCGGCGAGACCGCGAGCCGACCGGCGGGCGCGGCCGCGACGGGCTCGGACCCGGCGGGGGCGGCGTCCAGCCGAACGCGGAGGCAGGCGATCAGCGGCAGCATCGCGCACAGGCACACGATCCCGATCCCGGCATGGGTCGAGCGCCAGCCCCACTGGTCGATCGACCATTGCGTGATCGGGGGCCAGAGCGCGCCGGCCGCGTAGTTGCCCGACGCGCAGATCGACACCGCGATGCCCCGCCGCCGGTCGAACCATTGCGAGATGTCCGCGATGAGCGGCGCGAAGGAGGCCGACATGCCGGTCCCGACCAGCGCTCCCTGAAGCAGCGCGTAGACGGGCAGGCTCGGCGCCGCGGCGATCAGGACGTAGCCCGTGGCCAGGAGGAGCGCGCCCGCGAGCGCCGGCGTCACGATGCCGGTGCGGTCCGACAGCTTGCCGAAGAGCACGCCGCCCACGGCGAAGCCCACCATGGTCAGCACGTAGGACAGGGCGGCTTCCGACCGGCTCGCGCCGAACTCGGCCTGGACGGCCGGCAGCGCGACGACCACCGTCCACATGCCCGCGCCGCCGAAGGTGGAGAGGGCGGTCGCGGCGGCCAGCCGCCGCCAGGCGGCACGCCCGTCGGGCCGCCGGTCCCGCGTTCCGGGCCCGATGGTCGCCATCCTGTCCTCCCGCCTTCGTCGTTGGCCGTGTCCTAGCAGACCGGGCCGGGGACACGAGCGCGAAGGGCGCAGGGCAGGGCCGGGATCCGGGCGGGTGCGGGCGGTCAGGGCGTCGGGACGAGAGCGCGGAGGATCACGCGCTCGTCCGCGCCGGCCAGCGTAGTGCCGACGAGGCGGGCGATCAGGCTGTCCGCGACCGGACGCTCCCCCGGAAGGTCGAGGCCGCCCAGGGCGAGCGCGACCAGGATGGCGGCGGCCCCGGCCACGAACAGGATCGTGCGCCGGAGCGCCGCCAGGGTCTCGCCGCCGATCGTGCGGCGTGCAGCGCGCGCGCCGGTCCGGTGGTGGGAATGCATGGCATCGCTCCGCGTCGGTAGGAGTACGCTATCTATGTGGGAAATATGCCCACGTCAACGACGAACGTGGGATTGATCCCACACCGTCGATCGCTAGATCGGGGCGTGGCGACAGAACCCGATGCCGCGGGAGGCCTGCAGGCGCCGTTGGCTCGCCTGCTCCGCCCTCTCGTCCGGCTCCTCATCCGCAAGGGCGTGACCTTC
>JAEUAC010000229.1 GCA_019695455.1 Methylorubrum extorquens
AAATGGCTGTGCGGAGGAGTGGGTCCCGGCTTTCGCCGGGATGAGCGGAGGGCGGGGGCCGGCGTTGGCGCGCGTCGGCGGCGGCCCCACATGGGGTGCTCCCGATGGAGATCGCATGCGCGCCGCCCTGATCCTCGCCGCCAGTCTCGCCGTGGCGCCGGCCCTCGCCCAGGAGGGGCCGCCGAACGCGCCCGACCAGCGGCCGGCCTTCCCGGGCCAGACGCGGGCGCCCGCTCCGGCGGCCGCGACGGCCGTCGCCGTGACGCCCGTCGCGGCCGGGCTCCGGGACGCCTGGGGGTTCGAGTTCCTGCCGGACGGCCGGATGATCGTGACCGAGAGGAGGGGCGCGCTGCGCCTCGTCGCGCGCGACGGCACGGCCGGGCCGGCGATCGAGGGGATCCCGGCCGTCGACGCGCGCGGCCAGGGCGGTCTGCTGGACGTCGCCCTGTCGCCGCGCTTCGCCGAGGACCGGCTCGTCTACCTGTCCTTCGCGGAGCCGCGCGCCGACGGCAACGGCACCAGCGTCGTGCGCGGGCGGCTCGTGGAGGAGGCGGGACGGGCCCGGTTCGCCGACGCGCAGGTCGTGTTCCGCCAGACGCCGTCGTATCGGGGCGACAAGCATTTCGGCTCGCGGCTGACCTTCGCGCCGGACGGGCGCCTGTTCGTCACCGTCGGCGAACGCTCGGATGCGGGGCCGCGCGTGCAGGCGCAGGACCTCGGCAGCGGGCTCGGCAAGGTCTTCCGCATCGAGGCGGACGGGCGGGTGCCGGCCGACAACCCGTTCGTGGGCCGGGCGGACGCCCAGGGGGTGATCTGGTCCTACGGGCACCGCAACGTGCAATCGGCCGCCCTGGACGGGGCGGGGCGGCTCTGGATCGTGGAGCACGGCCCGCGCGGCGGCGACGAGCTGAACCGCCCGGAGGCGGGCCGGAACTACGGCTGGCCGGACGTGACCTACGGCCTCGAATACAGCGGCCGGGCGGTCGGGCCTGGCCTGACGCAGAAGCCCGGGACCGAGCAGCCGGCCTATTACTGGGACCCCGTGATCGCGCCGTCCGGGATGGCCTTCTACGACGGCGACGCCTTTCCGGCCTGGCGGGGCGCGGCCCTGGTCGGCGGCCTGCGGGCCCAGGCGCTCGTGGTCCTGCGCCTCGCGGGCGACCGCGTCGCGAGCGAGGAGCGCGTGCCGCTCGGCGCGCGCATCCGGGACGTGAAGGTCGGGCCGGACGGCGCCGTCTACGCGCTCACGGACGGCGAGAGCGCAGGCTCCCGCATCCTGCGGCTCGCGCCGCGGCCGTGACCCCGACCCGCACGGGCCTGGAGCCGCCTATTCGGCGATGGTCGCCTGGCGGGCGGTCATGCTCCGCTCGAGACGACGGGCCTCGACGACCACGTCGACGAGGATCTTGAACCAGCTGACGAGTACCATGACGTTCTCCTGGACGATGCGGGCGGACCCGCCGATCCCAGGACGTTTCCCCACGACGACGTGACAGGAAGATCGTTACGATCTTGTTGCGATGCAACATGACGCGGTGCACCGCAACCATGCGCTCGACGCATGGTTGCGGTGCGGGCGCCCTCAGGTGCCGACGCGCGTCTGCAGGTGGGGCCAGACTTCGAGCGCGCCGCGATAGATCATCTCGCCGGCCACGTAGAGGATGATGACGAGGCCCACATAGGCGATCCAGCGATGCTTCGTGAGAAGCCCCGCGATGAAGTTGGCCGCCAGCCCCATGATGGCGATGGAGAGGGCGAGGCCGAAGACCAGGATGGTCGGGTGCTCGCGCGCCGCGCCCGCGACCGCGAGCACGTTGTCGAGCGACATGGACACGTCCGCGACCACGATCTGCCAGGCGGCCTGGGCGAAGCTCTTCCGCGGCGCGCCCGCGGCGCGCGGCAGGCCGGTCGCCTCGTCGATCTCGTCGAGCGCGTGCTCCTCGCCGTGCCCGGAGCGCAGCTCGCGCCACATCTTCCAGCACACCCAGAGCAGCAGGATGCCGCCGGCGAGCAGGAGCCCGACGATCTGCAGGAGCTGCGTCGTGATGCCGGCGAACAGGATGCGCAGCACGGTCGCGGCGATGATGCCGATCAGGATCGCCTTCTTGCGCTGGTCCTTCGGCAGGCCCGCGGCCGCCAGCCCGATCACGACCGCGTTGTCGCCCGCCAGGACGAGGTCGATCATCATGACCTGGAAGAAGACGTTCAGCGTCTCCCACGTGATCCACTCGGTCATCGTCTCTCTCGCCTCCTGGCCGCCGCGGGCCGATCGTGGTGAAGCCCCGGAGGGGCGGTGTCAGGTGACGATGCTCGGCTCGGCCCGGCCCGTGCGGGCCACGATCTCGCCCAAGGCGCGGGCCGCCTCGACGACCGGCGCGAGCACCGCCTTCGTGTCGCCGTCGTGCCGGGTCCTGTCGAACCGCTCGACGTAGAGCCGCAGCGTCGCCCCCGACGTGCCGGTGCCCGAGAGCCGGAACACGGCCCGGGCGTCCTCGGCGAACGCGATCCGGATGCCCTGGCGGGCCGTCACCGATCCGTCGACCGGGTCCGTGTAGGCGAAGTCGTCGGCGGTGGCGACCGTGAGCGATCCGAGCCGCGTGCCGGGCAGCGTCGCGAGCCGGTCGCGCAGGTGCCGCATCAGGCCCTCGGCCGCCGCGGTGTCGAGCTCCTCGTAATCGTGCCGGGCGTAGTAGTCCCGGCCGAACGTCGCCCAATGGTCGCGCACGACCGCGTCCGCCCGCTTGCCCGTCGCGGCCAGGATGTTCAGCCAGAGGAGCACGGCCCAGAGCCCGTCCTTCTCGCGCACGTGGTCGGACCCCGTGCCGGCGCTCTCCTCCCCGCAGATCGTGATGCGGCCGGCATCCAGGAGGTTGCCGAAGAACTTCCAACCGGTGGGCGTCTCGTAGGCCGGCACGCCGAGCGCGGCCGCGACCCGATCGGCCGCGCGGCTCGTCGGCATGGACCGGGCGAGGCCCGCGATGCCGTCCCGGTAGCCGGGCGCGAGATGCGCGTTCGCGGCCAGGATCGCGAGGCTGTCGGACGGCGTCACGAAGAGGTGCGGCGCCACGATCATGTTGCGGTCGCCGTCGCCGTCGGAGGCCGCGCCGAAATCGGGCGCGTCCGGCCCCGTCATGAGGGCCATGAGGTCGGCCGCGTGGATCGGGTTCGGATCCGGGTGGTGGCCCCCGAAATCGGGCAGCGGCACGGCGTTCACGACCGTGCCGGCCGGGGCGCCGAGCCGCCCCTCGAGGATGGCCGTCGCGTAGGGGCCCGTGACGGCGCTCATGGCGTCGAACCGCATGCGGAAGCCGCCCCGGAACAGGGCCGCGATCGCCTCGAAGTCGACCAGCGTCTCCATGAGGGCCGCGTAGTCGGCCACGGGATCGATCACGTCGACGACGACCTCGCCGAGGCGCGTCTCGCCCGTCCGGTCGAGATCGACGTCCGGCACGTCGAGGATGCGGTAGGTGTCGAGGCTCGTCGTGCGGGCGAAGACGGCCTCCGTGAAGCTCTCGGGCGCGGGGCCGCCGTTCCGCCCGTTGAACTTGATGCCGAAATCGCCCTCCGGCCCGCCCGGGTTGTGGCTCGCGGACAGGATCACGCCGCCGACGGCGCCCCGCGCCCGGATCACGCAGGAGGCGGCCGGCGTCGAGAGGAGGCCGCCCTGCCCGACGAGGATGCGGGAGAAGCCGTTCGCGGCCGCCATCTTGAGGATGACCTGGATCGCCTCGCGATTGAAGAAGCGCCCGTCCCCGCCGACGACCAGGGTCGCGCCGTCGCGGCCCTCGACCGTGTCGAAGATCGCCTGGACGAAGCTTTCCACGTAGCCGGGCTGCCGGAACACCGGCACCTTCTTGCGGAGGCCGGACGTGCCGGGCTTCTGGTCGGGGAAACGGGTCGCAGGGCGCGTGTCGGTCATCGGGTCGGCCGGGTCCTTTGGCGTCCTCTACCCGGCCGGCCCCCGCGCGTCGACGGGGCCGGCCGGAAAACGCGGAGGCCTCAACCCTGGGGCGTGGCCTCGCCGAGGCGGCGCACGGAGGTCACGGAACCGGAGCCGCCGGCCTCGATGCGCCGGACCGCGTCGGCCAGCGGCTCGGACGCGACCGCCATGTGGTGGCCGTTCGCGTGCAGGAGCCGGTGCGCGTCCTGCATGACGCCGACATGGCCGCGCCAGAAGACGAGGTCGCCGCGGGCGAGGGCAAGCCCGGCCGGGACGCGGCGGCCGAGCGCGCCCTCCTGCATGTCGGTGTCGCGCGGCGCCGCGATCCCGGCCTGCGCGAGCGCGAGCTGCACGAGGCCCGAGCAGTCGAGCCCGATCGGCGTCTTGCCGCCCCAGAGATACGGGATGCCGGCGAGCCGCTCCGCGACGGCGACCCAGTCCGGCTCGAAGAGGGCGGCGGGCGCGAGATGCGCGCCCCAGACCCAGCCCGACGCGGCCAGGCGGACGTAGCCGCCCCGGACCTCGACGGGCGAGACGCCCGCGCCGAGCGGCAGGTGGGCGAGCGGCGGCAGCTTCAGGTCGGGCCCCGGGAACACGAAGGTGCGCAGCGCCGCCACCCGGTGGGTCGGGTCCGGCGCGTCGGGGCCCAGCGCCTCCGTCGGCAGGTAGCCCACGTAGCCGTCGCGGCCGAGCTGCGCCCAGGCCCAGCCCTCCTCCTCGTCGTAGACGGTCACGGCCTCGCCCATCAGGGCCTCGGTGTCGAGCGGCGCGTCCGCCCGCGGCGCCCGCCGGACGGGGCAGGACGGGGCGGCGACCCGGTGCGGCCGGCCCTCGACGAACCGGGCCGCCTCCAC
>JAEUAC010000293.1 GCA_019695455.1 Methylorubrum extorquens
CTCTACGTCAACGAGACCTTCTCGCGCCGCCTGACCCGCTTCCGCCTCGGGCCGGAGGCGGAGCTGTCGGCGCGCGAGACGGTCTCCGGGTTCGGGCCGGGCGTCTGGCCGGACGGCCTCGCCTTCGACGTCGAGGGCGGGGTCTGGGTCACGTCCATCGTCTCGAACCGGCTCGTCCGGGTCGACCCGGCCGGACGGGACCACCTCGTCCTGGAGGACAACGACCCGGCGGAGGTCGACCGCGTCGAGGCGATCTACCAGGCGGGCGGGCTCACCCGGGACGTCATCTTCGGCGTGACGCACCGGCGGCTCGCGAACATCTCGAGCCTCGCCTTCGGCGGGCCGGATCTGAGGACCGTCCATCTCGGCTCGCTGGGCGGCACGGGGATCGCGACCTTCCGGAGCCCCGTCGCCGGCCTGAGACCCGCGCATTGGGACGTGCGCCGGACGGCGTGAGCCCGGGACGGCTTCCGTCCCTCGAAGCCGCCCTCTATCCTCGCGGGCAACGCCGCCGAACGAGCGGTGCCCCGGGAGGGTGGCCATGCGCCTCGATCTCTTCAGCATGCGGATCTTCCTCACCGTGGTGGAGGAAGGCAACCTGACCCGCGCCGCCGAGCGGGAGCACATCGCGGCCTCGGCGATCTCGAAGCGCATCCAGGACCTCGAGGCCCTCTTCGAGACGCGGCTCCTGAACCGCAACGTGCGCGGCGTCGTGCCGACGGAGGCCGGCGAGATGCTGGCCCGCCGGGCGCGCGTCCTCTTCGGGCTGGTCGAGGAGATGCGCAGCGACCTGAGCGAATTCGCCTCGGGCACGGTCGGCGAGGTGACCATCCACGCCAACGGCTCCGCCATCGCGGGCTTCCTCGCGCGCGACCTCGCGGATTTCACGGCCCAGCATGCCGGGCTCAGGCTGGACCTGCACGAGGCCCTGAGCCCGATGGTCGTGCGCTCGGTCAGCCAGGGCCTGGCCGAGATCGGCGTCTTCGCCCGCACGGTCCCGGTGCCGGAGGCGCTCACGATCTATCCGTATCGGACCGACCGCCTCCTCGCCGTGGTGCCGGAGGACCACCCCCTCGCGAGCCGGCCCAGCATCGCCTTCGGCGAGCTTCTCGACTTCGAACAGGTGGGCGTGGCCGAGGGCAGCTCCCTCGCCCAGCTCCTGCACCACGCGGCCGACAGCATGCAGCGCAAGATGCGCTTCCGCTGCACGGTGTCGACCAACGAGGTGGTGCGCTGGATGGTGGGGGCCGGCTTCGGCGTCTCCATCCCGCCCGAGGAGTTCGTGCGGCCCTACGAGAGCCTGATGCGGATCCGGGGCGTCCCGCTGGAGGAGCCCTGGGCCCATCGCCAGCTGTCCCTCGCCGTCCGCGATCCCCTGTCCATGACCAAGCCGGCCCGCCTGCTGCTCGACGCGCTGCGGGCGGGTGCGCGTCCGGCGGGGCGCGTGCGGGAGGCGGCCGCGCTCACTCCCGCTTGAAGCCGAGCTCCGCCATGGTGGCCTGCCACTTCGCGTAATCCTCGCGGATGAACGCCGCGAACTGCGCGGGGCTCATCGGGGCCGGCTCGAGGCCCTGTTCGGCCAGGGTGGCGGCCACGTCGGGTCGCTGCACGATCCGGTTCACCTGGGCGTTCAGGACGGCCAGGATGTCCTCCGGCACCCCGGCGGGCCCGAGGAGGCCGTACCAGGTGCTGACCTCCACGCCGCTCAGCCCGAGCTGGCCCAGCGTCGGCACATCCGGCAGCGTGGCGGAGCGGGCCGCGCCGCTGACGGCCAGCGCACGCACGTCGCCCGAGCGGATCAGCGGCAGCGCGGACGCGATCGACACGCCCGCGATGTCGAGGTGGCCGCCGAGGATGTCCTGCATGGCGGGCGTCGAGCCCCGATAGGGAACGTGCCGGAACTGGATGCCGGTGCGGACCCGCATCAGCTCGATCAGGAGATGGGCGAGGGTCCCCTGCCCGGCCGATCCCAGCGTCACCCGGCCGGGCTCGGCCTTCACCTCCCGCACGGCGTCGTCGAAGCTCGACAGGCGCGAGGTCTTGGACGCGACGAGGACGATGGGCGACGTCCCGATCAGCCCGATCGGCGCGAAGTCCTTGATCGTGTCGAAGTTCACGCGCGACAGCCCGGGCGCGATGACGAGGTTGTCCATCTGGCCGACCACGAGGTCGTAGCCCGTGGGCTCCGACTTCCGCGCGTCGGCGAGGCCGATCGTGCCGCCGGCGCCCGGCCGGTTGTCGACGTAGACCTGCCACTTGTTCAGGTCGGCGAGGTTCTGGCTCACCGTCCGGGCGACGAGATCGGTCCCGCCGCCCGGCGGAAAGGGCGAGATGACCCGGATCGGCCGGGACGGGAACGTCTGCGCGGACGCGGGCGACAGGCCGGCGAGGCCCGCCGCCACAGCGATCGCGAGGCCCCCGAATGCGCGACGGTTCATGCGCGTCTCTCCCCCATCTTCCGGTGTCGGTGCTGGCACGGGACCGGTCAGGGTCCGATGACGAGGGCGGGCAGCCAGAGCGCGAGGCCCGGGATGTAGCTGACGAGGAGCAGGACCGCGATCGCCCAGAGCAGGAAGGGGATCACCTCCCAGGCGACCTGGGTGACGGGGATCCGGCCCACCGCCGCCGTCACGAAGACCAGCAATCCCATCGGCGGATGGAGCATGCCGATCATGAGGTTCATGACCACGATGAGGCCGAAATGGATCGGATCGATCCCAAGCGCCTGCTGGAGGGGCAGGAGCGCGGGCGTCGCGATGATCAGCGCGGGCAGCGGCTCGAGCACGGTCCCCAGGATGAAGAGGACGACGTTGACGATCAGCAGCGCCGCGTGGGGATCGCGCGTGATGGAGAGGATCGCGGCCGAGAGTTCGGCCGCCACGCGGCTCTCGCTGATGAGCCAGCCGAAGGGCCCCGCGGCCGCGAGCAGGAACAGGACCACGGCCGCCGTCCGGGAGGCGTCGTAGAAGACGCCGGGCAGTTCGCGCATCTTCATGTCCCGGTACACGAACAGCCCGATCACGAGCGCGTAGAACGCGATGGCGGCGGAGGCCTCCGTGTCCGTGAAGAGCCCGGACCGGATGCCGCCGAGGATCAGCACCGGCATGACCAGCGCCCAGATGGACTTCCGGGTGACGCGGGCCCGCTCCGTCCAGGTCACCTTCTCGCGCGCCGGATAGCCGTGCCGCCGCGCGACGATCGCGCAGATGACCATGTAGCCGATCGCCAGCAGGATGCCGGGCAGGATGCCCGACAGGAAGAGGCGGATGACGGAGACGTTGGCGACGACCGCGTAGACGATCATCGGGATGGAGGGCGGGATGATCGGGCCCAGCATGGCGCCGGCCGCGACCACGGCGCCGGCATAGCCCGGCCGGTAGCCTTCCTTCTTCATGGCCGGGATCAGGGCGCCGCCGATCGCGGACGCGTCCGCGATCGCCGACCCGCTCACGCCGGACATGATGAAGTTCGTGACGATCGACACCTGGGACAGCGCGCCGCGCCAGTGCCCGACCATCGCGAGCGACCACTCCACGAGCCGGCGCGTCACGCCCCCGCGGTTCATGAACTCGCCGGCGAGGATGAACATCGGCACGGCGATCAGCGCCGCCTGGTCCACGCTTCCGTGCATGGTGAGCGGAATCATCACGGAATCGGTGGCGCGGTCCGACTTGAGGCCGAGGCCGAGCAGCGCGCCCGAGATCATGGCGAAGCCGACGTCGAAGCCGATCACCATGAGGAGGAGGAAGGCGACGAGCGCGAGCGCGAGCATCAGGCGACCCCGTCGTGATGGGCCGGCTCGTCCACCGGCGCTCCGAGGCAGCGGCCGACGATCCGCAGCGCGAGGAACAGGCAGATCAGGCAGGCGGCCGCCGGAATGGCCGTGTAGCTCCA